>NZ_WKFA01000101.1:0-7063 GCF_021605325.1 Pseudomonas sp. PA-7-1E | reverse complement strand
GCCGGGAAGTGCGCGGCCTGCTGACGCTGGCCTTGCCGATCATGATCGGCCAACTGGCCACCACCGCGATGAGCTTCGTCGACGCGGTGATGGCCGGGCGCGTGAGCCCGCAGGACCTGGCGGCGGTGGGCCTGGGTAATTCGATCTGGATCCCGGTGTACCTGTTGATGACCGGCACTCTGCTTGCCACCACGCCGAAAGTCGCCCAGCGCTACGGTGCGGGCCAGTTCAGCGAGATCGGGCCCTTGGTGCGTCAGTCATTGTGGCTGGCCGTCGTGGTTGGCATCGCAGGGGCGCTGTTGTTGCTATGCGCCGAGCCGATCCTGCATGCGATGAAGGTCGAACCCGACTTGATCGAGCCGTCCATGGGCTACCTGCACGGCATCGCCGCCGGTATGCCGGCGGTGGCGTTGTACTACGTGTTTCGCTGTTTCAGTGACGGCCTGGGCCGCACACGGCCGAGCATGGTCATGGGCTTGTGCGGCTTGGCGCTGAATATTCCGCTGAACTACATCTTCATCTACGGCCACTTGGGCGTACCGGCCATGGGCGGCGTGGGTTGTGGCTGGGCTACCGCGATTGCGATGTGGGTGATGATGATCGGCCTGGCCATCTGGACGCGCTGGGGCGCGGCCTATCAAAGCAGTGAGTTGTTCAAGCGCTTCGACTGGCCGCAGTGGGCGGTGATCAAGCGCGTGTTGGGCATTGGCCTGCCGATAGGCGTGGCGATCTTTGCCGAATCGAGTATTTTTGCGGTGATCGCCTTGTTGATCGGCAGCCTGGGCGCCACGGTGGTCTCCGGTCACCAGATCGCGCTGAACGTCAGCTCCTTGGTGTTCATGATCCCTTACTCCCTGAGCATGGCCGTCACCGTGCGCGTCGGCCAGGCGCTGGGGCGCGGCGAACCTCGGGAAGCACGCTTCGCCGCCGGCGTCGGCATGGGCACCGCAC
Organism: Pseudomonas sp. PA-7-1E; assembly: GCF_021605325.1. Taxonomy (NCBI): domain Bacteria; kingdom Pseudomonadati; phylum Pseudomonadota; class Gammaproteobacteria; order Pseudomonadales; family Pseudomonadaceae; genus Pseudomonas; species Pseudomonas sp. PA-7-1E. The sequence continues at coordinate 6,112 of NZ_WKFA01000101.1, read as the reverse complement.
TGGCGTATGCCTGCTTTTCCTGCAGCTTGATGCTGTTGTTTCGCGAGCAAATTGCAGCGATCTACACCCCCGACCCGGTGGTGATCCACCTGGCGTCGATGTTGATCGTGTTCTCGGCGCTGTTCCAGTTCTCTGACTCGATCCAGGTCACCGCCGCCGGCGCATTGCGCGGCTACCAGGACACCCGGGTGACCATGGTGCTGACCTTGTTCGCCTATTGGGGCGTGGGCCTGCCGGTAGGTTACGCCCTGGGCCTGACAAACTGGCTCGGCGAGCCCAGCGGCCCGAGCGGTTTATGGCAAGGGCTGATCGTGGGCTTGAGCTGTGCGGCGGGGATGTTGGTGGTGCGCCTGGCGCGCAGTGCACGCCGACGCATTCGGGCCGAAAAGGCGCAGGCTTAATCGGCTTTCTTGCGGATCCAGTACAGGTAGGTGCCAGCATCTTCCTGCTGATCCACCAGTTCATGGTCGAGAAACACGCAGAACTTGGGGATATCGCGACGGGTCGACGGGTCGGTCGCGATCACCTTGAGCAGGCCGCCCGCCGGCAGGTCGCGGATGTGCTGGTGCAGCATCATCACGGGTTCCGGGCAGTTGAGGCCGGTGGCGTCGAGGGTGCCATCAACCGGCAGTTCAAGACTCATACTTCACTCCTAAAACTGGCACCGCTCAACAATGTGGGAGCGGGCTTGCCCGCGATGACGGGGGCACATTCAACATAAACTTCGACTGTAATACCGCTTTCGCAGGCAAGCCAGCTCCCACATTTAATATCAGCGGCCTTTGGATTTCTTTACATCTACCAGGCGGCGCAGGTGACAGGTCACTTCTTCGCGATCATGGTAGAGCTGCTTGCAGCCGATCTCCACACGAATGCCACGCGCCTTGAAGCCCTCTTCGATGCGCTCCAGCAAACGCTTCACTTCGGCGTAACGCTGTTTCATCGGCAACTTCAGGTTCACCACCGCCTCGCGGCAATGCCCTTCGCCAATCCACGTTTCCAAGAGTGCCGCGTTGCGAGCGGGCTTCTCAACGATGTCGCAGACCATCCAGTCTACCGGCTGCTTGGGCACGAAGGTGAAGCCGTCGGCCATCAGATGCTGCACCAGGCCGGTGTCCATCAGGCTTTCGGCCATGGGGCCGTTGTCGATGGCAGTCACCAGCATGCCACGGTTGACCAGTTGCCAGGTCCAGCCGCCCGGTGCGGCGCCGAGGTCGACGCCGGTCATGTCGCCGTGCAGGCGCTCGTCCCACTGGTCACGGGGGATAAAGTGGTGCCAGGCTTCCTCCAGCTTGAGGGTCGAACGGCTGGGCGCGTCACGCGGGAACTTGAGGCGCGGGATGCCCATGGGCCACATCGCCGAGTTGTTCGACTCGGCCAGGCCCATGAACACTTCGCGGCCGCTCTTGAAGGTCAGCAGCAGGCGCGGCTTGCTCGGGTCGTCCACCAGCTTGCCGGCGTTAAGCAGGGCTTTGCGCAGGTGCACTTCGAATTTCTTGCAGAAGTTCGACAGTTCCTTGCCGTCATTGGTGTCGACCATCTCCAGCCACAAGCTGCCGCACAGCGGAAACTCGCGCAGGTGGGCGAGGATCACGCTGATGCGGTCGGTTTCCGGCAGGTCGATAAACACCCCGCGCGCCCACTGCCTGGGGAAGATCAGCTCGGCAAAGCGCTGGCCGTGCATCAGGCGCTGGGCGCCGTCTTCTTCGGTGCAGACAAATTCGGCGCAGGCGCTGCCGGTCTTGGCCTTGGCGTAGCCGGAAACGTTCAGGCGCGCAGCGTGCTCCGCGATCTCGGAACAGACTTCGCCTTCAAAACCCGGGCGGCAGTGCATAAAAAGGGTGTTCATTGAATCTCCTGGTGAATCAACCGGCGTTGCGCTATCGCAATACCTGTCATGAAAACGCGCGCATGATAGCCGAGTTCGGAACCTTGGACTCAGCGATAGAGTCCAGTTATTAGCCTGCTAATGAAAACAGCGCTAACGTGATAGCTCTGTTCGTCCCGTCAGGTCCGTAGCCGTGCGGACCATAAGGAGTCATGTAATGTCATCCCTTGATAGCCTGAGAACCCTTAAGACACTGCAAATAGACAGCAAAACCTACCACTACTTCAGCCTGCCCGAAGCCGCCAAGAGCCTGGGTGACCTGGACAAGCTGCCGATGTCCCTCAAGGTGCTGCTGGAAAACCTGCTGCGCTGGGAAGACGCCAAGACCGTCACCGGCACCGACCTCAAGGCCATCGCCGCCTGGCTCAAAGAACGCCAGTCCGACCGCGAGATCCAGTACCGCCCCGCTCGCGTGCTGATGCAAGACTTTACCGGGGTACCCGCCGTGGTCGACCTGGCCGCCATGCGCGCTGCCGTGGCCAAGGCCGGGGGTGACCCACAGCGCATCAACCCGCTGTCACCGGTGGATCTGGTGATTGACCACTCGGTGATGGTCGACAAGTTTGGCAGCACCAGCGCCTTCGAGCAGAACGTCGATATCGAGATGCAGCGCAACGGCGAACGCTACGCCTTCCTGCGCTGGGGCCAGAGCGCCTTCGACAACTTCAGCGTGGTACCACCGGGTACCGGCATTTGCCACCAGGTCAACCTCGAATACCTGGGCCGCACCGTGTGGACCAAAGAAGAAGACGGCCGCACCTACGCCTTCCCCGACACCCTGGTAGGCACCGACTCCCACACCACCATGATCAACGGCCTCGGCGTATTGGGCTGGGGCGTGGGCGGGATCGAAGCCGAGGCGGCGATGCTTGGCCAGCCGGTGTCGATGCTGATCCCGGAAGTGATCGGCTTCAAGCTCACCGGCAAGCTCAAGGAAGGCATTACCGCCACCGACCTGGTGCTGACCGTCACGCAAATGCTGCGCAAGAAAGGCGTGGTGGGCAAGTTCGTGGAGTTCTACGGCGACGGGCTGGCCGATTTGCCCCTGGCCGACCGCGCGACCATCGCCAACATGGCACCGGAATATGGCGCGACCTGTGGCTTTTTCCCGGTGGATGAGGTGACCCTGGACTACCTGCGCCTGTCCGGCCGCCCGGCTGAGACGGTCAAGCTGGTGGAAGCCTATACCAAGGCCCAGGGCCTGTGGCGCAACGCCGGCCAGGAGCCGGTGTTCACCGATACCCTGGCCCTGGACATGGGCACTGTCGAGGCCAGCCTTGCCGGGCCCAAACGCCCCCAGGACCGCGTCGCCCTGCCGAATGTAGGCCAAGCGTTCAGCGATTTTCTCGACCTGCAATTCAAGCCCACCAGCAAAGAAGAAGGCCGCCTGGAAAGCGAAGGCGGAGGCGGCGTTGCCGTGGGCAATGCCGACCTGGTCGGCGAGGCGGATTATGAATACGAAGGTAACACCTATCGCCTGAAAAACGGCGCGGTGGTGATCGCCGCGATTACCTCCTGCACCAACACCTCCAACCCCAGCGTGATGATGGCGGCCGGGCTGGTGGCGAAAAAAGCCGTGGAAAAAGGCCTGACCCGCAAGCCCTGGGTGAAAAGCTCCCTGGCGCCGGGCTCCAAAGTGGTCACCGACTACTACAAGGCCGCGGGCCTCACCCAGTACCTGGACAAGCTTGGCTTCGACCTGGTGGGCTACGGCTGCACCACCTGTATCGGCAACTCCGGGCCCCTGCCCGAGCCGATCGAAAAAGCCATCCAGAAGGCCGACCTCACCGTGGCCTCGGTGCTGTCCGGCAACCGTAACTTCGAAGGCCGCGTGCACCCACTGGTGAAAACCAATTGGCTGGCCTCGCCACCCCTGGTCGTCGCCTACGCGCTGGCCGGCACCGTGCGCATCGACATCAGCAGCGAGCCGCTGGGCAATGACCAGCAGGGTAATCCGGTGTACCTCAAGGACATCTGGCCCAGCAGCCAGGAAATCGCCGAAGCGGTGGCCCAAGTCAGCACCAGCATGTTCCACAAGGAATATGCCGAAGTGTTTGCCGGCGACGAGCAATGGCAAGCCATTGAAGTACCGCAGGCAGCCACCTACGTATGGCAGCAGGATTCCACCTACATCCAGCACCCGCCGTTCTTCGACGACATTGCTGGCCCGCTGCCGGTGATCGAGGACGTCAAGGGCGCCAACGTGCTGGCCCTGCTGGGGGACTCGGTAACCACCGACCACATCTCCCCTGCCGGCAATATCAAGGCCGACAGCCCGGCCGGGCGCTACCTGCGCGAACAGGGCGTGGAGCCGCGTGACTTCAACTCCTACGGCTCACGCCGGGGCAACCATGAAGTGATGATGCGCGGCACCTTCGCCAATATCCGTATCCGCAATGAAATGCTCGGCGGCGAAGAAGGCGGTAACACGCTGTATGTCCCTACGGGCGAGAAAATGGCGATCTATGATGCCGCCATGCAGTACCAGGCCTCGGGCACACCGCTGGTGGTGATCGCCGGCCAGGAATACGGTACCGGCTCCAGCCGCGACTGGGCGGCCAAGGGCACTAACCTGCTAGGGGTCAAGGCGGTGATCGCCGAGAGTTTCGAGCGTATCCACCGCTCCAACCTGGTAGGCATGGGCGTGTTGCCGTTGCAGTTCAAGCTGGATCAGAACCGCAAGACACTCAAGCTCACCGGCAAGGAGAAGATCGATATCCTCGGACTGACAGCTGCCGAGATCGAGCCGCGAATGAACCTGACGTTGGTGATCACTCGGGAGGATGGCAGCAGCGAGAAGGTTGAGGTGCTGTGCCGGATTGATACCTTGAATGAAGTGGAGTACTTCAAGGCCGGTGGGATTCTGCACTACGTGCTGCGCCAGTTGATCGCCTCTTAAGAGCAACGCAGATCAAAGGTGGGAGCTGGCTTGCCTGCGAAAGCGGTGGGTCAGCCAACATTTTTATAGCTGATACTCCGCCATCGCAGGCAAGCCAGCTCCCACAGTCTTGATCACATTCCAGGCATGAAAAAGGCGCTGTATCTTTCGATACAGCGCCTTTTTATGGTGTGCGGTTTAGCCGAACAGCCACTTCCAGAGCAGCACCAGTACCACCACCGCCAGCACCGGCCGCGCAATGCGGTAGGCTTTGGGATGCTTGCGCTTCCACTGTTTGACCTGGCCGCTGAACTTGTCGCTGAAGGTCTTGCTCCAGGCGTACGCCTGGTTGATGCCGCCCACGCGCTCGTCATCGAGGTTCTGCGGTGCGGTTGCTCGGCCCAGTTGCTTGCTGACCCAGCGGTTGATGCGGGTCATCACGCGGTTGCTCAATGGCCGCTCGATGTCGCAGAACAGGATCACCCGCGTCTGTTCGGTTTCGTTTTTGACCCAGTGCACGTAGGTTTCATCGAACATCACGTCTTCACCGTCGCGCCAGGCGTAGACCTGGCCGTCGACGAAGATACGGCAGTCGTCGGAGTTCGGCGTGGACAGCCCCAGGTGATAACGCAGGGAACCGGCAAACGGGTCGCGGTGCGGGTTGAGGTGACTGCCGCCCGGCAACAGCGCAAACATCGCGCCCTTGACGTTAGGGATGCTGCTCACCAACGCCACGGTCTTGGGGCACAGCGCCTCGGCCGATGGCAGCGGTTTGTCGTACCACTTGAGGTAAAAACGCTTCCAGCCCTTCTTGAAAAACGAACCGAAACCAGCGTCGTTGTTCTTTTCGGCGGCGCGGATGTAGCCCTCGTCGAACAGGTGCATGGCCTCTTCGCGGATCACTTCCCAGTTGTCCTTGAGCACATCCAGTTCCGGGAACTTGCTGCGGTCCAGGTAGGGCTTGGACGGCACCGCGGAAAACAGGTACATCAGGGCGTTATATGGGGCGAACAGCGCCGAATGGTTGACGAACTGACGCAACATCGGCAAACGGGCCTTGCCACGCAGGTGCACATACAGCGTGCTGCCGATGAACAGCAGCAACACCGACAGTTTGGCGGCCAAAGAAAAGGTCATGCAGCAACTCCTGGAAATAAGCGCCTGGCCAGCAAATTTCCGTCAATGGGAAACCAGACGTAACAGCCGGCCATGATAAACACTTGAGCCATTATGCAGAAGGCCCAGACCGACCGGGTGACATACATCAACCTTGTGGCGAGGGAGCTTGCTCCCGCTGGAGTGCGAAGCGCTCCCAGAATAATGGGGCCGCTGCGCAACCCAGCGGG
>NZ_WKFA01000100.1:0-7251 GCF_021605325.1 Pseudomonas sp. PA-7-1E | reverse complement strand
CGCGCTGGTCGGCGGTGTCGTTGATTGATGTGCACCTCAATGAGGTGCGCCCCGAAGCGCCGTGGCTGCAGTTTCCAGACACCGGTACGAAAATCGACCTCGCGGAGCTGGGCAGTTGGGATGTGGAAGTGGCCATTTGGGTCACCTCCCAGGAGACTAGCGCCTATTCCCACGTGACGCTGATCTGGGCCGGTTTGGACAGTGAAGGCAATTCGATCCCTTATACGCACACCGAAGAACTCAGTAGAGCAGGCCTTTATACCTTTGAGGTTCCCAACGCGCTGGTGAGCGCGATTGCCGAAGGCAGCGCGAGTGTGCATGCCCTGTATCAGAATGGCTCGGTGCAACAGCCTTCCGAAAAACTCTATCTGGACGTCGTGGGGCAAGTCGTCAGGTGGCCGGCGCCGACGATAGATGAGGACCAGGGTGGCCATATCGAGCCGGATGTCAACGCGACCGTACGCTTCCCCCTTCAAGGGAGCTGGCCGAAGGACGGTTATATCGAAGTCATCTTCCGGGTCAGCAGCGCCGATAACACCATCGAACATCGCATCGGCCGCGAGGTCGACGATATTCCGCCCACGGCCGGTGGGGATTTGTTGTTTACGATATACCCCGACGAACTGCAGCGTTTCGACGGCCACCTGACCGACGTGTTTTATGCCCACACCCGGCCCGACGGCCGCCCGCAGGAGTCCCTGCGGTTGCAGATCGTGGTGGGTCAGATCAAGCGTACGATGCCCAAGCCGATTGTCGACAAGGCGGTCAGCGGCCAGTTGAATCCGGATGATGTAGACGCCTATGCCACCGTGTTTGCACCGTTTGGCGAAACACTGCGCGGCGACTGGATCCGCATGTACTGGCTTGGCCGGGGCGCCCGCACCGAAGTGCCAGTGCAAGTGGCCGTGAATGGCGCCACCACCACCCACGACATCGAAAAATACTACGTGGAGAACAACCTGGATGAGTCGGTGACGGTGTTCTACACGTTGACACGTAGTGATGAGGCGATGCCGCGGTATTCTGAGATCACCGAGGTGCTGATCAGCCGTGGCGTGGGCGAACTGCCGTCGCCGACCTTGCTTGAAGCGCAAACCACCGGCCTCGACACCGCCGACCTGGAACCCCTTAAGGTGCAACAGGGCACCCAATTGGTGGTGAGCTACGTGGGCATGCGCAACGGCGACTCGATCAAAGCCAGCATGGTAGGCGCCGGCAATGGCGGTTCGCCGGATATCCCGGCCAAGCCAGGCAATGAGACCTTGCAGAAAGTGGTGTTCGATATTTCCAGGGCGGCGATTGCAGCGAATATTCGTGACCACGCCACCACGGTGAAATACCAATACGTGGTAGCCCGTGCGGGTGTCTCGGTCACGTCGGCAACCTTGACGGTGACCGTGAGGCCGATACCGCAATCGGAGCTGGCCAAGACGGTCATCAGGCTCAACGAGGCCAATAGCGCGACAAAGGTGCTGGACCTGGATAGCTTCGTCGGCAACGCGATGGCGCATGTCGGCACCTGGCCGTTTATCACCGCCCCTTATCCGGTCTCGTTGAAGTTTTTTGGTAGAACAGCCGCTAATGTTGCTCATGACCTGACGCTGTTCAGTTTCAACAGCTCGTATGTCAATCCGAACTGGGTTGCCCAAGGCCGCTATGAATATCGCCTGTTGCGCACTTACCTCGATGGGTTGGGCCATGGCAAAAAATTGAGGATGGAATTCAAAGCCGCCGTCAGTCTTAGCAAGGTTGAAGCCGAGGCGATCAGTTTTCCAGTGGTGGAGTACACCGTCAATACACTGCCGGCAGAATTCCCTGTTCCCAAGTTGATCCAGGCAAGTGGCACTGGCACCTCGGTAACGCTCGCGCCGTTGGATGCGCAAAACGGCGCCACGGTGTCGGTGGAGTACACACCGATGTACACCACAGACAGCATCAAGGTGACGATGGTGGGGACAGCCGGAGCGGGTTCTCCGGTGATCCCGGCCAAGAATGGGGTAGCGGCGGGCAAAGTCACGTTCGATATTACCAAGGCCGCGATTGCCGCCAACGTCGGTAATGCCGACAAAACGTTCACGCTTAAGTACGACGTAACCCGTAGCGGCAAGGTGGTTGCGTCCAAGGTGTTGACGGTGACGGTGACGCCGATACCCCAGGCTGAGTTGGCCAAAACGGTGCTCAAGATCAATCAGGCTAACGAGGCGACTCAAGTACTGAACTTGACTACGTTTACCGGCGATGCCACAGGGCAAATTGGTGTCTGGCCGTTTATCACTGCGCCTAACCCCGTCTGGTTGAGGCTGCTGGGGAAAACGAACAAGGGCGTTGATCATTCGCTGACGGTGTACAACGGGGCGGGCAGTGCAGCTGTCAATCCGACCTGGATCGCTAACGGAAAAATCGAACCAGGGATTGCTCGTAGTTATTTGAATGGATTGGGTGATGGCACCAAGCTGCAGATGGAGCTCAAGGCAGCGGTCAGCACAAGCAAGGATGAAACCCTGGCCATCAGCTTTCCGATAGTGGAGTACAAAGTCATCAACAAACCTCTCCCAATTGAGATCGAATTTACTAAGTTTGATGATAAAACGCTTAACGGTTGGCGTGCTGTCAACGCCGGGATTTATGGATTTAGTGCTCAAGCTGGAGGTTATTATCTGTGGCTAGTTAACTCCGGGGTCTCGGATGAATTTGGACTGGAGAAGATTTATACGGGCAACCAGTTTTCTGCTGGCCAGAAATACGAGTGTAGTTCTGATCTTGCTTATGATCAGCCCGCTAATTTTTATGGGGTTGCGTTAATTTTCTCTGGCAACAATCAAATTGCAATGGAATATATCCAAGCTAATAATTATTGGAAAAAGCTTGTGGTTGAGTTTGTGCCGCCAGAGAGCTCTAATGTTTACCCTTTACGGGTTTTGATTCTAAGCAAAACGCTGTCCGGTATGAAATTTTTTGTTGATAATATTAGAATTCGCAGGGTTTAATTTGACTTGTCTTGAAGTTGCGTGACGTGGGCTTAGGGTGCGGGCTTTTTATATATAAAGCTGCCTGGAATGGCACTTACTTAACAGCTAACCGGCTGATCTAATTGCAAAAAAATGAAAAAAAGCCGCCCTTGGTCTACGGTGATAGTTGCGAACACACACCACTAGAACAAGGACAGCCCGCGTGAATCGTAGACGTCAAATCGTCAGGCATCAACAGCAACGCATTCAGCAGCACGCTAAAAACAGCAATGCCCATGCGTTCTTTAAGCTGCTAGCCGATCCGGCGCTGCTACAGCGTGTCGAGTCAGTGATGCCCAAGCATCGTCAACGGTTGTTCCCGCCGACTGAAACGCTGTCGATGTTTCTGGCTCAAGCCATGAATGCCGACCGTTCTTGTCAGAAGGCCGTGAATGATTTTTCGATCAAACGTTGCTGCGATGGGCTAAGCCCCAGCAGCATGTACACCGGCGCTTATTGCAAAGCACGGGCGCGGTTACCGGTAGAGATGGTTTCAACATTGTTGCGCTCCACGGGATCAACGATGAGTAACAACGCGTCACCATCCTGGCGCTGGATGGGGCGTCCGGTGCGCCTCGTAGATGGCACCACGGTGACCCTACCAGACACTGCGGCCAACCAAGCTGCCTATCCGCAATCGCGTGGTCAGAAAGCAGGACTGGGTTTCCCCATCTGCCGTTTGGTAGGAATCATTTGCCTGGCCAGCGGTGCTGTTTTAGATGCCTCGCTGGGACGTTTTCGAGGCAAAGGTGGCGATGAGCAGACGCTGCTCAGGACAATGCTCGACACTCTGAATCAAGGCGACATTGTGTTGGGCGATGCCTACTACGCAACGTACTTTTTGCTGTGCGAACTGCAACGTCGTGGGATCGACGGCGTGTTCGAACAATATGGCGCTAGGCGACGCAGTACCGACTTTCGGCTCGGGCAATCGCTGGGGCCGGAAGATCATTTGGTTGAGCTGACAAAACCTAGGAGTCGACCTTCCTGGATGAGCCAACCTTATTACGACGATGCGCCTGAAACACTGACAGTACGTGAACTGAAAACCGGCGGAAAAATCCTGGTGACCACCTTGAACTGCCCGCAGCAAGTACCCAAAGCTGGGCTCAAATCACTGTACAAAGACCGTTGGCATGTTGAGCTGGATCTACTCAATATCAAGACAACGCTGGGGCTTGAAACGTTGAGCTGCAAGACGCCTGGCATGGCTGTAAAAGAGTTGTGGGTGTATCTGCTGGCGCATAATTTGATTCGGATGATCATGGCCAAATCAGCGCTATTAGCTGATTGCTTGCCACGCGAGCTTAGCTTTAAACATAGCCTTCAATTATTCCTTGCGATGCAGCAGTACAGCTCCGACGAACAGGACGATAGGGTGCAGGATTTACTCAAACTGATCGCCAGAAAACGTGTCGGAAACCGGCCGGGACGGATTGAACCTCGCGCCATAAAACGAAGGCCCAAGCCTTACCCGATGCTGATGCAGACGCGCTCGGCGGCAAGGGGCGAGGTCAGGAGAAATGGACACCCGAAGAAGGTTAAGTAAGTGCCATTCAAAGCTGCCTGCATTTCAAATCCCAAGACAGGTTTCAGATCACTTCCAAATACGAACTCTGCACCGCCCCCGCCAACTCCCGCACGCCCTCAATAAACTCCGTCAACCGCCTATGCAACCCATCCTCCAGAATCTCATCAATCCCCGTATACCTCAGCCGCGCTTCAAATTCCGCCGCCAAGCGCTGCGCCGTGCGCCCATAACTACCCGGCAGATCCGCGAGAATATGGCTCAACTCCTCGATACACGCATGCAGCGAGCGCGGCACGTCACTGCGCAACAGCAGCAGTTCCGACACCGAGCGGGCGTTCAGGGCATTGGGGTACAGCTCGGTATACGCCTCGAATGACGACAACGCGCGGAGCAGGGCGCTCCACTGGTAATAGCCGCGGGCCGACAGGTCGCTGACTTCTTCGGACTCTTCGCCGAACATCTCGTAGCGTGCATCCAGCAGGCGCAGGGTGTTGTCGGCGCGCTCGACAAAGGTGCCGAGGCGGATGAAGCGATAGGCGTCATTGCGCATGATGGTGCCCGAGGTCGCGCCGCGAAACAGGTGCGAACGTTGTTTGACCCAGTCACAGAAGTGGCTGATGCCATGTCGCGCCAGGCCGCCGGCGGCAATGCTGCGCATTTCCAGCCAGGTGGCATTGAGGTTTTCCCACATGTCGGCGGTGATGCGTCCGCGCACGGCGTGGGCATTGCCCCGGGCGGCGCGCAGGCAGTTGTAGATGCTGGCCGGGTTTTCTTCGTCGAGGGCGAAGAAGTGCAGCATGCGCTCGGCATCCAGGGTGTGGTGGCGTTCGAGGTAACTGTCCAGGGTGCCGCTGCTGAGCAACGACATGGCCAGTTCATCCAGGCCATCGCTGCGCCCGGCCTGGGGCATCAAGGACAGGGAATAACTGACTTCCAGCATGCGTGCCAGGTTCTCGGCGCGCTCCAGGTAGCGGGACATCCAATACAGATCTGCAGCGGTTCTACTCAACATAGTCAGCCCTCCACCACCCAGGTGTCCTTGGTTCCGCCGCCTTGCGACGAGTTCACGACCAGCGAGCCTTCCTTCAGCGCCACGCGGGTCAAGCCGCCGGGCACCAGGCGGGTTTCCTTGCCCGAGAGTACGAATGGGCGCAGGTCGATATGCCGGGGCGCAATGCCGTTTTCGACGAAGGTCGGGCAGGTGGACAGGCTCAGGGTGGGTTGGGCGATATAGGCATGGGGACGGGCCTTGATGCGCTGGCGGAAGTCTTCGATCTCGGCGGCCGTCGACGCCGGGCCCACCAGCATGCCGTAGCCGCCGGAGCCCTGGGTTTCCTTGACCACCAACTGCTCGAGGTTGGCCAGCACATGAGACAGTTCATCGGGCTTGCGGCATTGGAAGGTCGGCACGTTCTGCAGGATCGGTTCCTCGTCCAGGTAGAAGCGGATCATCGCCGGTACATAGGGATAGATCGACTTGTCGTCAGCCACCCCGGTGCCGATGGCGTTGGCCAGTACCACATTGCCGGCGCAGTAAGCCGCCACCAACCCCGGCACGCCGAGCATCGACTCGGGGTTGAACGCCTGGGGGTCGAGGAAGGCGTCGTCGATGCGCCGGTAGATCACGTCCACGGGCTTGGGGCCGTCGGTGGTGCGCATGAACACCTTGAGATCGTGCACGAACAGATCGGCACCTTCCACCAGCTCCACGCCCATTTCCCGGGCAAGGAACGCGTGTTCGAAGAAGGCGCTGTTGAAGCGCCCAGGCGTCAACACCACCACATTCGGGTTATCGAGGCGGCTGGCGCTCTTGAGGGTCTTGAGCAACAGGTTGGGGTAGTGGTCCACGGGTGCAATGCGCTGCTTGGCGAAGACTTCCGGGAACAGCCGCATCATCATCTTGCGGTCTTCGAGCATGTAGCTCACGCCGCTGGGGGTGCGCAGGTTGTCTTCCAGCACGTAGTAGGTACCGTCGCCGTCGCGCACCAGGTCGACACCGGAGATGTGCGAGTAAATGTCGCGGTGCAGATCCAGGCCGACCATCGCCTTCTGATAGCCCTCGTTGCCCAGCACCTGTTCTGCCGGAATGATCCCAGCCTTGATGATGCGCTGGTCGTGGTAGATGTCGGCGAGAAACATGTTCAGTGCATTGACCCGCTGGATGCAGCCACGCTCGATCAGGCTCCATTCACGGGCGGGGATGCTGCGGGGAATGATGTCGAAGGGAATCAGGCGTTCGGTGTCTTGTTCGTCGCCATACAGGGTGAAGGTGATCCCGGCGCGATGGAACAGCAAGTCCGCTTCACGGCGACGCTGGGCCAGCAGTTCTGGCGGCGTATTGGCCAGCCAGCGAGAGAAGTCCTGATAGTGCGCACGGCATACGCCGTTTGCGTCATTCATTTCATCAAAGAAAGATCGAGCCATTCCAGTACCTTGTCAGTGCCCAGTGTGGCTTTGGGTGGCACTGCCGCTTAAAAAAACGCATGTTTTTATGAGCCCGTGGCTGAAGGTGCCAACAGGCCTGGTCCTTACTTTCTTATGGGGGCGGCTCTGGGTCGGGGGGTAACGTATGCTCCTGTTTTCCGGGTGGTGAATGGATAAAGCAATGCCTGTGCCGGAATGCGAACTAGGCATCAATAACCTGTGGCGAGCGAGCTTGCTCGCGCTGGAGTGCGCAGCGCTCCCGCTTTTATTGGGGCCGCTGCGCAGCCC
>NZ_WKFA01000010.1:0-159709 GCF_021605325.1 Pseudomonas sp. PA-7-1E | reverse complement strand
TTCTTCAACAACTTCAACCACTTGCGCTTGCGATCTCTCGTAAGCGGGAGGCGAATTCTACAGCGTTACACGCTGCTGTCAACACCTCTTTTTCAACTTCCTTTTGGCTTCGATGAACTGAAGCAACCCGCTGTCGAAAACCACATAACTCATTGTTTGCCAAGGAGTTTTCCGTTTCGACTGCGCCGGAAGTGGGGCGAATTATAGACAGATATAATTCGCCGTCAACTCTTAATTCCGCTTTTCTATCAATAAGTTAGCTTCGGTTAAAAAACAACCAGCCCTCCACTGGGCTTCTATCTATATAGAAGGAAAAGCTTAAATAACACCTGCTTCCTTCAATGCAGCCACATGAGCAGCTCCCAGCCCCAGAACGCCTTGCAGCACCTGAAGCGTGTGCTCGCCCAGTAGAGGAGGCGCACTCCGGTACTCTACAGGCGTCTTGGATAAGCGTATCGGGCTCGCAACCTGAGGCACCATCCCCGCCAATGCATGAGGCAACTCTACCGCCAAGCCACGCGCCTTGACCTGAGGATCGGAAAACACCTGCGCCAGATCATTAATCGGCCCACACGGCACGCCCACTCGCTCCAGCTGCGACACCCACTCAGCGGTAGTCTTGAAGACCGTCGCTTGGCGAATCAAGGGAATCAGCTCCGCGCGATTAGCCACCCGTGCGCGATTGGTGGCGAAACGCACGTCATCCGCCCATTGTGGTTGCCCCGCGACTTCAGCGAATTTACGGAACTGCCCGTCATTGCCTACGGTGAGAATGAAATCTCCATCGGCCGTAGGAAAATCCTGATAAGGCACGATATTAGGGTGAGCATTCCCTAGGCGCTTCGGCGGCGCCCCGGTTGTCAGGTAATTCATCGCCTGATTCGCCAGGCAAGCCACCTGCACATCCAGCAACGCCATGTCGATATGCTGCCCACCACCATCGTGATCGCGATGAGCTAGCGCAGCCAAAATCGCCACGGTCGAATAGAGACCAGTCAAGATATCGGTCAAGGCTACGCCAACCTTTACCGGCCCGGCGCCCTCATCCCCTTCAGGCCGTCCCGTCAGGCTCATGAGCCCACCCAAACCTTGGATCATGAAGTCGTAACCGGCGCGCATCGCATAGGGGCCCGTCTGGCCAAACCCCGTGATGGAGCAGTAAATCAGCTCCGGGTTAACCTCTTTGAGGGACTCGTAGTCCAGCCCATACGCCGCAAGGCCGCCCACCTTGAAGTTTTCGATCAGGATGTCCGACTTGGCAGCCAGGTCGCGTACCAGTTTCTGGCCTTCTGGTCGGGTAAAGTCGATGGTCACCGACTCTTTATTACGGTTGGCCGACAGGTAGTACGCCGCCTCACTGGTGTTCTCGCCATCCGCATCCTTAAGGAAGGGAGGACCCCAAGCGCGCGTGTCGTCGCCGCTGCCCGGCCTTTCGACTTTGATCACCTCGGCCCCAAGGTCTGCAAGAATCTGCCCGGACCAAGGGCCCGCGAGTACTCGCGACAAATCCAGCACTCGCAGATGCGAAAGCGCGCCCATACCCATGCTCCTATTAATAGAACGCTTGAAGACCGGTTTGCGCGCGCCCCAGGATCAAGGCATGCACGTCATGGGTCCCTTCATAGGTGTTGACCACTTCCAGGTTGACCAGGTGGCGTGCTACCCCGAACTCGTCAGAGATGCCGTTACCGCCCAGCATGTCCCGGGCCATGCGCGCGATGTCCAATGACTTGCCACACGAGTTACGCTTCATGATCGAAGTGATCTCCACCGCCGCCGTACCCTCATCCTTCATCCGCCCCAGGCGCAGGCAACCTTGCAGGGCCAAGGTAATCTCGGTCTGCATGTCTGCCAGCTTCTTCTGGATCAGCTGAGTGGCAGCCAATGGGCGACCAAACTGCTGGCGATCGAGTGTGTACTGGCGCGCGGTATGCCAGCAGAACTCAGCAGCCCCCAGCGCACCCCAGGAGATCCCGTACCGTGCCGAGTTAAGGCAGGTAAACGGCCCTTTCAAACCACGTACATCCGGGAAGATATTTTCTTCCGGCACAAATACGTTATCCATGACGATTTCACCGGTAATGGAAGCCCGCAACCCCACCTTGCCGTGGATAGCCGGAGCGCTCAGACCTTTCCAGCCTTTTTCCAGGACAAAGCCACGGATATCTCCCGCATCGTCTTTACCCCACACCACAAACACATCCGCAATCGGACTGTTGGTGATCCACATCTTCGCGCCGGTCAGGCTGTAGCCGCCATCCACTTTGCGTGCACGGGTAATCATCGCGCCCGGATCGGAACCATGGTTGGGCTCGGTCAGCCCAAAGCAACCGATCCATTCACCAGAGGCCAGTTTGGGCAAATACTTTTGTTTTTGCGCCTCGGTACCAAACTCATTGATCGGCACCATGACCAGGGAAGACTGCACACTCATCATCGAGCGATAGCCGGAGTCGACACGCTCGACCTCACGAGCAATCAAACCGTAGCTGACGTAGTTCAACCCGCTGCCGCCGTATTGCTCGGGGATCATTGCCCCCAGCAAACCGGTTTCGCCCATCTCACGGAAAATAGCGGGGTCTGTCTTTTCATGGCGGAAGGCTTCGAGCACACGAGGAGCCAGCTTGTCCTGCGCAAATTGCTCGGCGCTGTCACGCACCATGCGCTCTTCTTCGGTGAGCTGTTGATCCAGCAGCAGTGGATCGATCCAGTTGAAGCTTGCCTTGCCAGCCATGAATAAGTCCTCGCGAAAAAATCAGAAGTCGTGGATCCAGACTAGGCGCGGTCAGCGCAGAGGGCAAACGAGGTTTTTGCATAGGCTTGTGCTAATTTCTCACTTCGTAACACTCAAAAAGCCCATAAATGCGCTTTATCTGTGAGGGCAATGTACATGCGCCGGAAAATCCCCAGTACCACCGCACTCATCAGCTTTGAGGCAGCAGCCCGCCATGAGAGCTTCACCAAGGCAGCAATGGAGCTTTCCATCACCCAAGGCGCGATTTGCCGACAGATCGCCAGCCTGGAGGAGTTTTTGAGTGTCGAGCTGTTTCGCCGCTCACGCCGCGGCGTGAAGCTGACGGAGGCGGGGCTGTCTTATAGCCGTAGGGTTGCAACACAGCTGGACGCCGTGGAGCGCGACACCTTGTCGGTAATGGGCCAGCAAGGCGCCAATGTGATCGAACTGGCGGTGGTGCCCACCTTCGGCACGCAGTGGCTGATCCCACGCCTGAAGGACTTTCAACATCAGCACCCGGAAGTCACGGTGAACCTGACGAACCGCACACGCCCCTTCCTGTTCGCCGATACCGAGTTCGATGCGGCGATCTACTTCGGAGATGCCGATTGGTCGGGTACGCAATCCCACAGGCTGATGGGCGAAAACCCAGTACCGGTCTGCAGCCCGCGCTTACTCGGCGACCGCACGCACTTCACCCCTCAACAGATCGCCGAGCTGCCACTGCTGCAGCAGACCACACGCCCCTACGCCTGGCGCCAATGGTTCAACGCCCAACAACTGAGCATCCCTCGCGACATGACAGGCCCTCGATACGAGCTATTCTCGATGCTGTCTCAAGCGGCCATGCATGACATGGGCATCGCACTGATCCCTCCTTTCCTCATCCAGCAGGAGCTGAAGGAGCAACAATTGGTAATCGCCAGCACTGAAGCACTGACCAGCGAAAAGGCTTATTACCTGATGATTCCTGACAGAAAGGTCGAATCTGCCTCTCTGCATGCATTCAGGGACTGGCTGGTCGACCAGTCAAGACGCTACAACCCAAGTAAATGAAGGACAAAGCGCAATTATTGACTTTGTAGTCAAATAAATTAAGAGCCTACAGATGTACGTATATGTCGCATTTAAACAGGCTGTACTTGTCAGCCAAAAATAAGGCTAAAAGCCATGTATTTCATGGCTCGTAGCGACTCTTACCGGTCAATGCACGACTATTCACACTGGCAATGGAAAAACGGACCGAAAACGCCTGAACGCCTTTAAAGACCTGTATTTAAAGAGGTTATTTCAGCCTGTTGCGACAATCAGTCACAGGGTGACTTGTAGTTAATTTTTCGTCACCCGTCATAATCCCTTGATGGCCGTAAAGTTCGCCTGCAAAATGCCGCGCCCCGCTGTCATTTCAGCGGGATCGTGCTGATCGGCCGCCCCAGTTGCGCCACTCGCGGTGCACTGGCCTTTTTACAAAAAGATCAAAAGCAAAAAGATCATGCAGGAGATTTGACGTGCACATTGGTGTTCCTCTCGAAACCCAGACCGGTGAAACGCGGGTGGCTGCCACCCCGGAAACCATCAAGAAGCTGATCGGCCAGGGCCATAAGGTCACTGTACAAAGCGGCGCAGGCATCAATGCCAGCATCGTCGACAGTGCCTATGAAACGGCAGGCGCTACCATTGGCAGCGCCAACGACGCATTTGGCGCCGAGCTGATTCTCAAAGTGGTTGCCCCCAGCGACAGCGAACTTGCGCTGATCAAAAGTGGCACCGTATTGGTGGGCATGCTCAATCCGTTCAGCAACGAAACCATCGCCAAGCTCGCCGAGCGCGGCATCACCGCCTTCGCCCTGGAAGCCGCGCCGCGCACGTCACGCGCTCAAAGCCTTGATGTGCTGTCTTCGCAAGCCAACATCGCCGGTTACAAGGCCGTGTTGCTGGCCGCTCATCACTACCCGCGCTTCATGCCGATGCTGATGACTGCTGCCGGCACTGTAAAAGCCGCACGCGTACTGATCCTTGGCGCCGGTGTGGCGGGCCTGCAAGCCATCGCCACGGCCAAGCGCCTGGGCGCGGTGATCGAAGCGTCCGACGTACGCCCGGCGGTTAAGGAGCAGATCGAATCCCTGGGCGCCAAGTTTGTCGACGTTCCCTACGAAACCGATGAAGAGCGTGAATGCGCCGTCGGTGTCGGGGGCTACGCACGCCCGATGCCCACCAGTTGGATGCAACGCCAGGCCCTGGCCGTGCACGAACGCGCCAAACAGGCCGATATCGTCATCACCACCGCCCTCATCCCGGGCCGCAAGGCGCCGACCCTGCTCAGCGCCGATACCGTGGCGCAGATGAAACCCGGCTCGGTGGTCATCGACCTCGCCGCTGCCCAGGGTGGCAACTGCCCGCTGACCGTGGCCGACCAGGTCGTGGTGGAAAACGGCGTGATCATCTGCGGCCCGACCAACCTGGCGGGCGCTGTCGCCGCCGATGCGTCGGCCTTGTATGCGCGCAACCTGCTGGACTTCCTGAAGCTGGTTTTCACCAAGGAAGGGCAGTTTGAAATCAACCTCGAAGACGACATCGTCGCCGCGTGCCTGATGTGCCGCGACGGCCAAGTCATCCGCAAAAACGCCTAAGCAGGGATTCAGACGATGGAAGAGCTTATCTCCCCCGGTATCTACAACCTGATCATCTTTGTGCTGGCGATTTATGTCGGTTATCACGTGGTCTGGAACGTAACACCCGCATTGCACACGCCGCTGATGGCCGTGACCAACGCCATTTCCGCGATTGTCATCGTCGGCGCCATGCTGGCTGCCGCGCTGACCGTCACCCCGTTGGGCAAGACCATGGGCACACTGGCCGTGGCCCTGGCGGCGGTAAATGTCTTCGGTGGCTTCCTGGTCACCCGCAGAATGCTTGAAATGTTCAAGAAGAAAGCCCCGAAAGTAAAAGAAGAGGCGCCCAAGTAATGAGCATGAATCTCGTGACGACGCTCTACCTGATCGCGTCGATCTGTTTCATCCAGGCCCTCAAAGGCCTCTCGCACCCGACCACTTCGCGGCGCGGCAACCTGTTCGGCATGCTCGGCATGGCGCTGGCGGTACTCACTACCGTCGGCCTCATCTATAAGCTGGGGGCTGAACTGGCGACTGCCGGTATCGGCTACGTCATCGTTGGCCTATTGGTTGGCGGTACCGCCGGCTCGATCATGGCCAAGCGTGTTGAAATGACCAAGATGCCCGAGCTGGTCGCCTTCATGCACAGCATGATCGGCCTGGCAGCGGTGTTCATCGCCATTGCCGCCGTGGTCGAGCCGCAGTCCCTGGGTATCGTCAAGCACTTGGGCGATTCGATACCGGCCGGTAACCGCCTGGAACTGTTCCTCGGTGCCGCTATCGGTGCAATCACCTTCTCCGGCTCGGTGATCGCATTCGGCAAGCTGTCGGGCAAGTACAAGTTCCGCCTGTTCCAGGGCGCACCGGTACAGTTCGGCGGCCAACACAAACTGAACCTGGTACTCGGCCTGGCAACCCTGGGCCTGGGCCTGGCGTTCATGTTCACCGGCAATCTCAGCGCATTTGCACTGATGCTGGCCTTGGCCTTCGTGCTGGGTGTGCTGATCATCATCCCGATTGGCGGCGCCGACATGCCCGTGGTGGTGTCGATGCTCAACAGCTATTCCGGCTGGGCAGCGGCGGGCATCGGTTTCTCGCTGAACAACTCGATGCTGATCATCGCCGGTTCCCTGGTGGGCTCCAGCGGCGCGATCCTGTCGTACATCATGTGCAAGGCGATGAACCGCTCCTTCTTTAATGTGCTGTTGGGCGGTTTCGGCAATGCGCCGGATGCTGGCGCTGCGACGGGCTCCAAAGAAGCACGCCCGGTGAAGTCCGGCTCCGCTGATGACGCCACCTTCCTGCTGACCAACGCGGACACCGTGATTATCGTCCCAGGCTACGGCCTTGCGGTCGCGCGGGCACAACACGCGCTCAAGGAACTGACTGAGAAGCTGACCCACCACGGCGTCACCGTAAAGTACGCGATCCACCCGGTGGCGGGCCGTATGCCGGGGCACATGAACGTATTGCTGGCCGAGGCCGAAGTGCCTTACGACCAGGTGTTCGAGATGGAAGACATCAACTCCGAGTTCGGCCAGGCCGACGTGGTGCTGGTATTGGGCGCCAACGACGTGGTCAACCCGGCCGCCAAGAACGACCCGAACTCACCCATCGCCGGCATGCCGATCCTCGAGGCGTTCAAGGCCAAGACCATCATCGTCAACAAGCGCTCGATGGCCAGCGGCTATGCGGGCCTGGATAACGAGTTGTTCTACCTGGACAAGACCATGATGGTGTTCGGTGATGCCAAGAAGGTCATCGAAGACATGGTCAAAGCCGTCGAATAACACTGCGCCAGCGCAATACCCGAAACCCTGGCCTCACGTAGGCTGGGGTTTTTTTATGGTTCCCCCGTTCTGCGTGGGAACGGGGTGTTCCGCGTCCCGCTTTGCACACACATGAAACCCGACCAAAGGCTCTAAATCGTGACCTGGCATTCGACCATGGTAGCGGGCCGAAACTTTTTGAAATCACTACACTGCCCACCTTGCTTTCCGTAGCCAGAGATAACAATTCATGTACCGTGATCGTATCCGCTTGCCTTCGTTGTTGAACAAGGTCATGAGCGCGGCAGACGCCGCTGCACTGATCGAGGACGGCATGACCGTCGGCATGAGCGGCTTCACCCGTGCCGGTGAAGCCAAGGCCGTCCCCCACGCCCTGGCCGAACGCGCCAAGACTTCGCCGCTCAAAATCACGCTGATGACCGGCGCCAGCCTGGGCAATGACCTGGACAAGCAGTTGACCGAAGCCGGCGTACTGTCACGACGCATGCCCTTTCAAGTCGACAGCACCCTGCGCAAGGCGATCAATGCCGGCGAGGTGATGTTTATCGACCAGCACCTGTCGGAAACCGTCGAGCAACTGCGCAACAATCAGCTCAAATTGCCCGACATCGCCGTGATCGAAGCCGTCGCGATCACTGAGCGGGGCCATATCGTGCCCACTACCTCCGTAGGCAACTCGGCCAGCTTCGCGATTTTCGCCAAACAGGTGATCGTCGAGATCAACCTGGCGCACAATCCGAACCTGGAAGGGCTGCACGACATCTACATCCCGACCTACCGGCCGACGCGCACGCCGATCCCGCTGGTGAAAGTCGACGACCGTATCGGCAGCACCGCGATTCCGATCCCGCCCGAGAAAATCGTCGCCATCGTCATCACCAACCAGGCGGACTCCGCCTCCACGGTAACGCCGCCTGACAGCGACACCCAAGGCATCGCCAATCACCTGATCAACTTCCTCAAGCAAGAAGTCGATGCCGGGCGCATGACCAACAAACTCGGCCCGCTGCAAGCCGGCATCGGCAATATTGCCAACGCAGTGATGTGCGGATTGATCGAGTCGCCGTTCGAAGACCTGACCATGTACTCGGAAGTGTTGCAGGATTCGACCTTTGACCTGATCGATGCCGGCAAGCTGAGCTTTGCCTCCGGCAGTTCGATTACCTTGTCGGAGCGGCGTAATGCCGATGTGTTCGGCAACCTGGAGCACTACAAAGACAAATTGGTGCTGCGCCCGCAGGAAATTTCCAACCACCCTGAAGTGGTACGCCGCCTGGGCATCATCGGCATCAATACCGCGCTGGAGTTCGATATCTACGGCAACGTCAACTCCACCCATGTCTGCGGCACGCGGATGATGAACGGCATCGGTGGCTCCGGGGATTTCGCCCGCAATGCGCACCTGGCGATCTTCGTTACCAAGTCCATTGCCAAAGGCGGCGCGATTTCCAGCGTGGTACCGATGGTCAGCCATGTGGACCACACCGAACATGACGTGGACATTCTCGTCACCGAAGTAGGCCTTGCCGATCTGCGGGGCCTGGCGCCACGGGAGCGCGCCCGGGTCATCATCGATAACTGCGTGCATCCTGCCTATCGCGATGCGCTCAACACTTACTTCGATGCGGCCTGCGCCATCGGCGGGCATACGCCGCACATCCTGCGCGAAGCACTGAGTTGGCACATCAATCTGGAAGAAACCGGGCACATGCTCAAGGCTTGATGAGTACAGATCCGGGCTGATGCAAAGACAGTTTCATCAGCTCGGTGAACCCACACACGCTTATGGAAAAAACTGTACTGCTGTACTGGTCATTTCCCACCGAAATATCCCACACCCATGCTCAAAAATAGCAATTTCGCACCCTTTAAGTGCGCACAGGTACAGTTGCCCCAATTTCGTACCGTACAGCCTCGTTAAACAGTTAACTGGCCTCTCACAATACAGGTGAACTGTATCTAGAGAGTCTTGCCTCGGAAGAGGATCATTGGCATCAGTTAAACCACTACCTAATCCCGCCACAAGCGGAAGGATGTCATCATGGAACGTACACTCAGTTCCGAACTGTTCTTCGAAGAAAAAGCTGTAAACACCCAGGCTTCCCTGCCTTTGCGCGTTCTCGCCAACCTGATGTTGTGGCAGCGCCGCATCTCCAGCCGCCACCAACTGGCTCGCCTGGATTCGCGTCTGCTGGCTGACGCCGGTATCAGCGAAGCTCAACGCTACGAAGAGCTGAGCAAGCCGTTCTGGCGCTAAGTGGCGCCCGCTGGCCCTGACGCCAGCACCCTGATTTGTCAAAGCAAAGCCCGCCCCGGGTAACCGGAGGCGGGCTTTGTTGTATCTGCGGCAGCGCATTGGAATGGCTCAATCCAAACCTACAGATACAGTTTAAAATTGGCAAAATATGACAGGTACAGTTTAATTGCAGGCTTCCGAATAGCCCGGCACACGCCTAATATCCACTCACCACGTGGCGAACCCTGTAGAGCGTGCGTCTGATGCTCGACAGTCCCAGTCCGTTTCATTGTGGCCGTTTCGCGCCACCTTATTATTCGTCTACAGGAGTTACCCCATGTCCCGTCTTCGCCTGCTGTGCACTGCCGCTGTGCTGACCCTGGCTGCCAATGCCAACGCGAGCAGCCTGATCATGACGACCGACTCGATCGTCGGCGCTCTGAAGGCAACCTCCGATGCCACGTCTGATGCCACTTCATCCCTGCGCGACAACAAGGTCGTACAAGCCGCCCGAGATGACGCCGCCAGCTTTGTCGCCAGCGAAGGCGCCATCCGTGGCGTGAAACTGGAAAGCGCCCTGGCCCAGATCCGTCAACAAGCGCCGCAATTGAATACCGCTACCGATGCACAGCTGGCACAGGCCATCCTGGCTATCTGATCCACGGCAACCAGAGGGGAGCGCCCGCCGCTCCCGTCTGGCTCGGTGCTGGCTCTCGCCCGGCCGTTGCGCTAGCCTTGGCGCTCGCTTTCAGTTGTCGAGTCCCATGGCTTTTTCATACCGTTTATTGATTGTTCCTGCACTGTTTTGCGCCTGCTGGTCACCCCTGGCTTCAGCGTTGGATGTGTCCACCCAGAGCACGGTTGTCAGCGTGTATGCCACCAGCAAAGTGACCTCTGCGCCGTTCGACAATAAGTTGGTCATGGCCGCTCGGGATGATGCTGCCGCTTTCATTGCCACTGACGGCCAATGGCGGGGCGCACGCCTGGAGTCCGCGCTGGACTATCTACGCCGTACCCAGCCAAAACTTCATGCAAGCGACCTTGAACTGGCGCAAGCAATTCTCGTCCAATAATCATCATTGTATTTCTATCTTTGTCATTGGAGTCACCCCATGCGTAGCCCGCTGATCGTCGCCGCCCTCGGCCTGCTGTTTTTGGCCGATGTCGCCCAGGCGCAAACCTTGAAGGCCACCAGCAACATCGTCGTGCGAGCCTCGGCGCGCACCATTGATTTCACCTCGGACACCACCACCTCCATCCGCGACTCCAAGATCGTGCGCGAAGCCCACGATGACGCCGCCAGTTTCGTCGCCACCAATGGCGAGATCCGTGGCGCCCAGCTGGAAGCCGCGTTCGATACCCTTCGCACCCGCGTGCCAGAAGCCCGTGATGCCAGCGACCAGACCCTCGCCGAAGCTATCCTCGCTCTGTGAGGCGTCTCAAAACCTGGCTCCTGGCCGGGGCCGTGCTGCTGTGTGCAAGTACAGCCCAGGCCGGCCTGCAACTGCGGCTCAAGACCCAAGGCTTGAGCCCGGCCGAACAGCAGGCCAGCCAGGCATTGCTCGATGAAGCACTGCGTTCCTTGCCGCCGCGCTTTGTCGAGCAGCTGGATCGACGTATCGATGTCGGCTGGACCGACAAGATGCCTGAAAACGCCTACGGCCAGGCATCCCTGGTGTCCGAGCTGGACCTCAACCAGAACCTGCTCGCCAGCCTGACTGACGGCAGCGCCGCCACCCAGAAAACCAATCGCCCCCACGGTACTGTGCGCCGGGAAATGCTCGCCACCGTGCTGCATGAACTGACCCACATCTATGACCGTGCGCGCCTGTGGTCCCAGGACGAGCGCACGCTGATCCAGCGCTGCAGCCGCCAGAACAACATCACCGGCTTGATCGGCTTGCCCGACCAGTGCCGTGGCCAGAACGACCGCCGCTTTACCCTCAGTGACGACCCGCGCCTGCTGGACCTCGCCGGCTGGCCACAATATGTCGGTCGCCGCGGCGAGCGTGAGCAGCACAACCATCAGGTGGTACGCAGCCCGGACATCTACGAAACCACCAGCCCGCTGGAATTCGTAGCAGTCAACATGGAGTACTTCCTCCTGGACCCCAGCTACGCCTGTCGCCGCCCCGCGCTGTTCCGTTATTACAAGGATCACTTCGGCTGGGCACCGCCCGGACAGGACACCTGCGCCAGCACCTATGCCTTCCTGAACGCGGGCAACGATTTCGCCAAGACGCCCTTGGGCCAGATCGATCCGGAACGCGTGTATGAAATCGACTATCTGCTTGCCGAAGCCAACCAGAACCTGGTGAGCCGTTGGGGCCATAGCATGTTGCGCCTGGTGATTTGCGCTCCAGGCCGCCCGCGTGGCCCGGATTGCCGGCTGGATCTGGACCGGCATCTGGTGCTGTCTTACCGAGCCTTCGTCGGTGACGTCCAGCTGTCGAGCTGGGATGGCCTGGTGGGCAAATACCCGTCGCGGCTGTTCGTACTGCCGCTGGCCCAGGTCATTGATGAGTACACCAAAACCGAACTGCGTGGCCTGGCGTCGGTGCCGCTGAAGCTCAGCCGCCAGGAAATCAACGACACCGTCGAACATGCGGCTGAGATGCACTGGAGCTATGACGGCAACTACTTCTTTATCTCCAACAACTGTGCGGTCGAAAGCCTGAAACTGTTGCGCAGCGGCAGCGCCAACCCGCAATTGACCGGCCTGGACAACATCACCCCCAACGGTTTGCTGGAAGTGCTCAGCGCCCGCGGCCTGGCCGATACCAGCGTATTGAATGACAAGCGCGAGGCACTGCGGCTGGGGTATCACTTCGACTCGTTCCGCGAGCGCTACCAGGCCATGTTCGATGTGCTGCGCAAGCAACTGCCGATCAAGCAGACCCAAGTCGAAGACTGGTTGTCCCTGGATGCGCAAGCGCGTCGCCAATGGTTCAGCCAGGCCGACCTGCGTACCAGCGCCGCGCTGTTGCTGCTGGAGCAGGCCAGCTATCGCAAACAACTGATGCTCGCCCAGGATGAGGTCAAACAACGCTATCTCAATGCCCGCGAGCTGAAATACGGCGGCATGGAGAAAGCCAACAACACGCTGCAGCAAATTCTCGCCAACAGCGGCTTCCTGAGTCGCCCGGCCGAGTTGCTGGACAGTGGGGGTTATGGCCTGCCGCAACCTTCGGAAGCCAAGCGCCTGGAATCGGAGAGCGCCGAACGCCAGAAGCAGTTGCAGTCGTTGACCGGCGAGCTGGATAAAGAGGTGAGGGCGCTGCTCGATCCATCCCGCGCCGCCGAGATTGCCGCCTGTGAAGCCAACCTCAAACAAGTAGGTGAACACCTACGAGCGCTGCATAAAGCCGCCGGTGGCCTCGAGCTGCCCTGAACACCACTGTGTAAGCTGGCTTACCCTTGTAGGAGCGAGCTTGCTCGCGAAAAACTAACAGGCGCCGCGTTTCTATAGGAAGCGCGCGTTAACGTTGACGTTTTTCGCGAGCAAGCTCGCTCCTACAAAAGCAAGCCAGCCACATTTTGTTCTGCGTCAACCTGAAGAACGAGTGCCTGCCCTTCATCAGCTGTTTTCTCAGCGAAAGCTGGCTGAAAGCTTCCCCGTCTAGGATCGCCCTCACTGCCGGCAACAGACCGGCTGTTAACAACAACAATGGTGATTCCCGATGTCCGCTCGTACCCGCCTGTTCGCTCCAACTCCACCCGTACGCCTCGTGCCTTTCGTTCTGCGCTGACCGCCACTCGGTCCGCCATTCCCTAGCCGCGCTACGCCTGGAGTATTCCTATGCTGACTTTCCTTGGCTTTGCCATGGTCATCACGTTCATGTTCCTGATCATGACCAAGCGCCTGTCCGCGCTGATCGCCTTGATCATCGTGCCGATCCTGTTCGCGCTGTTCGGCGGTTTCGCACCGAAGATCGGCCCGATGATGCTCGAAGGCATCACCAAGCTTGCGCCGACCGGCGTGATGCTGATGTTCGCCATTCTCTATTTTGCCTTGATGATCGACTCCGGCCTGTTCGACCCGGCCGTGCGCAAGATCCTCAAGATGGTCAAGGGCGACCCGCTCAAGGTGTCGGTCGGCACCGCGGTACTGGCCCTGGTGGTATCCCTGGACGGTGACGGTGCCACCACCTACATGATCTGCGTCGCGGCCATGCTGCCGCTGTACCAGCGCATCGGCATGAGCCCAAGGATCATGGCCGGCCTGATCATTCTCGCCGGTGGCGTCATGAACATGACCCCCTGGGGCGGCCCGACGGCACGCGCCGCCAGTGCGCTGCATGTAGACCCGTCGGACATCTTCGTACCTATGATCCCGGCCATGGCCGCCGGTGTGGTGGCGATCCTGGTGATTGCCTACATGTACGGCAAGCGCGAACGTGCGCGCCTGGGTGAATTGCACCTGCAGGGCGACGAGATCGACCACAGCGAAATCAGCGTGTCGCAATTCCCCGACGCTCGCCGTCCGAAACTGATCTGGTTCAACGGCGCCCTGACCCTGGCGTTGATGTGCACCCTGATTGCCGGCCTATTGCCGCTGCCGGTGCTGTTCATGGTGGCGTTCAGTATCGCCATGATAGTCAACTACCCGTGCCTGCAGCAGCAGAAAGACCGCGTCGCGGCTCACGCCGGTAGCGTATTGGCGGTGGTGGGCTTGATCTTCGCCGCCGGTATCTTCACAGGCATCCTGTCGGGCACCGGCATGGTCGACGCCATGTCCAAAAGCCTGTTGGCGGTCATCCCAGAAGCGATGGGCCCTTACCTGGCGGTGATCACCGCGCTGGTGAGCATGCCGTTCACCTTCTTCATGTCCAACGATGCGTTCTACTACGGCGTACTACCGGTACTGGCCGAAGCTGCCAGCCATTACGGCATCACCGCGGTGGAAATGGCGCGGGCGTCGATCGTCGGGCAACCCGTGCATTTGCTCAGCCCACTGGTACCCTCGACGTACTTGCTGGTTGCCCTGGCGGGTATCGAATTCGGCGATCACCAGCGCTTCACGCTCAAGTGGGCAGTGCTGGTGTGCCTGTGCATAATGTTCGCCGCACTGCTGATGGGGATTTTTCCGCTGTTCAGCACTCTATAATCGTACCGACTCACTCACCGCGCGGCGCTACAGCTTGCGCGGTTAACACTTGCTCAAAGGAATACACATGGAATGGCTGACCAATCCGGAAATCTGGATTGCCTTCTTCACCCTGACGGCCCTTGAGATCGTCCTGGGCATCGATAACATCATCATGATTTCGATCCTGGTCAGCCGCATGCCCAAGCATATGCAGGCACGCACTCGGATCTTCGGCTTGGCGTTGGCCATGGTCACGCGCATCCTGTTGCTGCTGTCGATCACCTGGGTCATGCAACTGACCGCCGACCTGTTCGTGGTGTTTGGCCAGGGCATCTCCGGTCGTGACCTGATCCTGTTCTTCGGTGGTCTGTTCCTGCTGTGGAAAAGCTCCCAGGAGATGTACCACGCGCTGGAGGGTGAAGATGAAACCCAAGACGAGCCCAAAGGCGCCGGTGGCAAGTTCATCTACACCATTATCCAGATCGCCATCATCGACATCGTGTTCTCCCTGGACTCGGTGATTACCGCCGTCGGCATGGTTTCCCACGTGCCGGTGATGGTTGCCGCCATCGTCGTTGCGGTATTGGTGATGATGCTGGCTGCCGGCACTATCAGCGAGTTCATCGACAAGCACCCGTCGCTGAAAATGCTGGCGCTGTCGTTCCTGCTGGTAGTGGGTACCGTGCTGATCGCTGAATCCTTCGACGTACACGTGCCAAAAGGCTACGTCTACTTCGCCATGGCGTTCTCGCTGGCGGTGGAAGCGGTGAACATCAAGATGCGTACCGCCATCGCGAAAAAGAAGAAACAGCAGGACCCGGTGAAACTGCGCAAGGACATTCCGGGTCAGTAAATTTGACCCGCGAGTGATCGTTCCCACGCTCCGCGTGGGAATGCCCTCTCGGACGCTCCGCGTCCGCAAAGTGACGCAGAGCGTCACAGGATGCGTTCCCACGCCGAGCGTGGGGAACGATCTTCATGACAGTTTTGTTTCAATCCCGAGTTTAGCTATGCGATGCTGGCGCAGAGCCCATTCGCCAACTACAGCTTAGGTACAAGACGTAGAGCGGCACGCGGTAACTTTCCTTCGCTCCTGCTGGAGCGCACCCACACGGGGGGCCGAGCATGCTGACCTTGCTCAATCTGCTTTCCGCCGTGACCCTGCTTATCTGGGGCACGCATATCGTCCGAACCGGCATCCTGCGGGTCTACGGTTCCAATTTGCGCCAAGTAATCGGGCAGAA
Source organism: Pseudomonas sp. PA-7-1E (assembly GCF_021605325.1). Taxonomy (NCBI): domain Bacteria; kingdom Pseudomonadati; phylum Pseudomonadota; class Gammaproteobacteria; order Pseudomonadales; family Pseudomonadaceae; genus Pseudomonas; species Pseudomonas sp. PA-7-1E. The sequence continues at coordinate 144,004 of NZ_WKFA01000010.1, read as the reverse complement.
CATGTCCAAGCGCTGGCTGGCATTTGTCGCCGGTATCCTGGTGACGGCCATGGTGCAAAGCAGTAACGCCACCGCGATGCTGGTGACTTCGTTCGTCGGCCAGGGGCTGATGAGCCTCACGCCGGCCTTGGCCACCATGCTTGGCGCCGACGTCGGTACGGCCTTGATGGCGCGGGTGCTGACGTTCGATTTGTCCTGGCTGTCGCCGCTGCTGATATTCCTCGGGGTGATTTTCTTCCTGTCGCGCAAGCAGACGCGGGCAGGGCAGTTGGGCCGGGTCGGGATCGGCCTGGGCCTGATCATCCTCGCGCTGCAATTGATCGTCGAAGCCGCCGGGCCAATTACCCATGCCCAGGGCGTCAAAGTCATCTTCGCTTCGCTGACCGGCGATATCTTGCTGGACGCCCTGGTCGGCGCGCTGTTCGCCATGATTTCCTACTCCAGCCTTGCTGCGGTGTTGCTCACGGCCACCCTGGCCGGTGCCGGCGTGATCGGCTTGCACGTGGCCATCGGCTTGGTGATCGGCGCCAACATCGGCAGCGGTGTACTGGCTTTTCTCAGCACCAGCATGCAAAACACTGCCGGTCGTCAAGTGGCCCTGGGCAGCCTGTTGTACAAATTGATCGGTCTGTTGCTGATCATTCCGGTGCTCGACCCGCTCGTAGGCTGGATGGACGGCCTGGACTACAGCGTCCAGGGCATGGTCATCACCTTCCACCTGCTCTACAACGTCAGCCGCTGCCTGATCCTGTTACCCACCATCGGGCCCATGGCACGCCTGTGCGAATGGCTGCTGCCGGAACGCCCCGAAACCAATGGCAAGGCCAAGCCACGCCATCTGGACCTGGCCTCATTGAATACCCCAAGCCTGGCCCTGGCGAACGCCGCCCGCGAAACCCTGCGCCTGGGTGACTTGATCGACAATATGCTCACTTCGATGCAGGAAGTGCTGCGCGGCAATCAAACCGCCGTTACCCAAGAAATGCGCAGCCTGAGCGATGATGTCGAAGCGCTCTACAGCGCGATCAAACTCTACCTGGCGCAAATGCCCCGTGAAGACCTGAGTGAACAGGACAACCGCCGCTGGGCCGAAATCATCGAGCTATCGATCAACTTGAAATTGGCCGGTGACCTGATCGAACGCATGCTGCGCAAAGTCCAGCAACAGAAGACTTCGCAACGCCGGCAATTTTCCGAAGTGGGCCTGGAGGAACTCAGTGGCCTGCACAGCCAGTTGATCGCCAACCTGCGCCTGGGCCTGTCGGTGTTTCTCAGCGGCGACCCGGAAAGCGCCCGCCAATTACTGCGCGAAAAGCGCCGCTTCCGCGCCCAGGAACGCCGCCTGGCCCACGCCCATGTCAGCCGCCTGCAGCGCAAGATCGTGCAGAGCCTGGAAACCAGTTCCCTGCACTTGGAACTGATTGCCGACATGAAACGCTTGAACTCGTTGTTCTGCAGCAGTGCTTATGTAGTGTTGGAAACGTCCGACACTGGCGCGCTCTCGGCTGAAAGTATTGCCGACATTACCCATTCGCCCTGAACGTACGCCCGCGAGCGAAGTCAGTAAACAGTGGACCTCATTCGCCAGGAAGCTTGTTATGCGTCGCCTGTTACTCGCCTGCCTGCTCTTGGGCTCGGTACACGCCTTTGCCTTTGACCGCCTGCAAGTCGAGGGCTACACCTTGCCCAACGGCCTGCAACTGCTGCTCAAACCGGGCACCGAGCGTGGGCATGTCGCTATTCGCCTGGTGGTTGGTGTGGGCCTGGACGACTTCGGTTGCGAAGAAAAAGAGCTGCCGCACTTGTTCGAGCACTTGCTGTTCAGCGGTATCGACGGCGGCGGCGAAGGCGACCTCGAAGACCGCATGCAAGCCCTGGGCGGCGAGTGGAACGCCTACACCAGCAACGCCGACACCACCTTCGTGATCGAGGCGCCCGCGCAGAACCAACGCAAGGTGCTGGACCTGCTGCTGGCAATCCTCACGCGCACGCAACTGACCGACGCCCATATCAATGCCGCCAAGCAAGTGGTGGAGCGCGAAGACGGTGGCCATTATTCACACTTGCAACGCCTGCTGGATCGCCAGGACCTCGGTCACAGCGCCAGCAACCAACTGGCCGTGGAGTTGGGCCTCAAGTGCGCCGAACGCGCCGAGGTCAGCCACCTCACCCGCGACCAGTTGGAGAAGCTGCGCAAAGAATGGTACGCGCCGAACAACATGACCCTGATCGTCGTGGGCGATCTCGACAAACTGCTGCCCGCCTACCTGGAACGCACCTATGGTCAACTCGACCCAGTGGAGCCGAGCGAACATCGCCCCCTCCCGGAAATCCAGCATACCGCCGCCGGCCACCGCGACCTGATCCGCGGCTGGGTGGGCGATGGCGCCAAGCTGCACTGGCTGTTCCCAGAGCCGGTGCTGGACGACCAGCATGATGAAACCTACAACCTGCTCAAGGACTACCTCGACTGGGCGCTTTACCGGCAACTGCGCCTCAAGCACGGTTTGTCCTACGGCCCGTGGGTGGAACGCGAAGTGCTCGGCGGCGTTGGGTTCCTCAGCCTGAATGCCGACCTTGAGCGAGAAAACCTCCCTGAAGCCGAGCAGGTCTTGCAAGACCTCAAGGCCCAGTTGCTCAAGGATGGCCTCGACCCAACGGTATTCACACGCCTGCAACAAGCCGCCATTGCCCGCCAAGCCTGGGCAGTGCAAGGCAACAGCGCACTGGCCGACTATTACTGGAGTGCGGCCGGCGACTACTCCAATGGACGTTTCAGCGACCCGGTCAAACGCATCAAGGCCGTGAGCCTGGCGCAAACCAACCAGGCCATGCGCGAAGCGTTCCAGCAGCCGGGCTACTGGCGCATCGAAAAACCGCTGTTGAGTTATGACGCCTTGACCTGGATCGGTGCGGGCGTACTGGGCCTGATCATCCTTGGTTTGATCGGCCTGAGGCTTTATCGCAAACCTGTTGAGTAATGAGGCGCAGAATATCGGGCCAAGGCGTTATTCTGTCTGAGATTTTTCCCACAACCAGTGAACCGCCCATGCCGAACTTGCCGCCCCTCATCCAGCGCGTTATAGAACTGATCAAGCGCTACCCAGGGGTGATCGCACTCGGCGGTTTCATCTCGGGGGTGGGCAGCTTCATCCTGGTAGACCGCCAGCAGGGCATGGCCAGCTGGATTGCGGTGATCATGCTGGTGAGCTGGTTGTGGCTGATGCTGGAGAACAGTTTTACGCAATTGTTCACCAAGGTCTTCAAACGCGAGATCCCTGAACCGCTGCTGCGCTACGCCACCCAGATGATCCACCAGGAAAGTCTGTTTTTCGTCCTGCCGTTCTTTTTCGTCACCACCGCCTGGAACAGCGGCCAATCGCTGTTCACTGGCCTGCTGGGTGCGGCGGCGCTGGTGTCGATCATCGACCCGCTGTATTACAAATGGCTGGCGCCCAAACGCTCGCTGTTCCTGGCCCTGCACACCCTGACCCTATTCGCCGCGTTGCTGACCGCGCTGCCGATCATCATGCACCTGACCACCGCCCAGAGTTACAAACTGGCGTTGGGCGTGGCCATGGTCCTGTCGATCCCGAGCCTGGCCGTCAGTCTGCCGCTGCGTAGCCTCAAGGGCTGGGCGATGCTGCTGGGGGTAACGGCCGCCATCGGCTGCGCCGGCTGGTTCCTGCGCAGCTGGGTACCGCCCGCCACCCTGTGGATGACCGAAGTCGCCATCAGCACCCAACTGCAAGACCGCACGCCGGGCGACGACCTCAAGCAAGTCACCGCCGCCCAATTGCGCAGTGGTGGGCTGTATGCGTACACCGCGATCAACGCGCCACGCGGGCTGGATGAGCGGATCTACCATGTATGGAAATTCAACGGCCAGGAAGTCGACCGCATTGCCCTGGACATCCATGGTGGGCGCAAGGAGGGCTATCGCGCCTGGACCCACAAGCAGAATTTCCCGGGTGACGCCGTGGGGCGCTGGCAAGTGCAGGTGCTCACCGAAGACGGCCAGGTCATCGGCGTTCTGCGCTTCAAGGTGATAGACACAGCACAAGCGGACAACCCAAAGTAAGCCGGATCGTGCTATTACGTAGCAATTGTGGATAGCCAAACAAGCTCGGAGCTTATGACCACTCGCACGACGGCCGGCGCGGCCCATCTTGATACGTCCAGCACCCCGCCTTCGCTACGGATTACCGGCGACTGGACGCTGGCCCACTACGCACACCTGAAGAAGCTGTCGGCCACACTCGACGGCCAATACGACGCCGGCGCCCGCATTGACCTCAACGGCCTCGGTGCGCTGGATACCGCCGGCGCCTCGCTGCTGGTGGAGCTGCTGGGCCCTGCGCGCATCGAACATTCTGCCGAACAAACTGACTGCACCCTGGCAGCCGCCGACCGTGCACTGCTCAAGACCGTCTACCGCTCCCTGAATGACTTTTGCGTACCGGTCAAAGAGCCGGAAGAGGCCGCCGGCATTCAAGTGTTGGCCCGCATCGGCCGCGCAGTAGACACGGTCTGGCAAGACGCAATGAAGCTGTTGGGCTTTATCGGCCTGATTCTCGAAACCTTCGCCCGCGGTATTTGGCGGCCCAAGCGCTGGCGCCTGACGCCTATGGTCGCCCACATCGAACAGACGGGCCTGGATGCGGCGCCTATCGTCGCGCTGCTGACCTTTCTGGTAGGCGCCGTCGTGGCCTTCCTCGGCGCCACCGTGCTCAAGAGCTTTGGTGCGACGATCTTTACCGTCGACCTGGTGGCCTTCTCCTTCCTGCGTGAATTCGGCGTGTTGCTCACCGCAATCCTCATCGCCGGCCGTACCGCCAGTGCATTCACCGCGCAAATCGGCTCCATGAAAGCCAACGAAGAAATCGACGCCATCCGTACCCTGGGCCTGGACCCCATGGAGCTGTTGGTATTGCCGCGCGTGCTGGCGCTACTGGTGGCGTTGCCGATGCTGACCTTCCTGGCGATGCTCTCGGGGATCGTCGGCGGTGGCGTGGTGTGTGCGGTGGCCCTGGATATTTCGCCGGCGATGTTTCTTTCGCTGCTGCAATCGGACATTGGCGTGCAGCACTTTCTGGTGGGCATGGTGAAGGCGCCGATCTTTGCCTTTTTGATCGCGGCCATTGGCTGCCTGGAAGGTTTCAAAGTCAGCGGCAGTGCCGAGTCAGTCGGCGCGCACACCACATCGAGCGTGGTGCAATCGATCTTTGTAGTGATCGTGCTGGATGCGGTCGCGGCGATGTTTTTCATGGAGATGGGCTGGTGAGTCGTCTACACCGTGCGCCCACTGAGGCGGTGATTGAAGTGCGTGGCTTGTGCAATCGCTTTGGCAGCCAAAGCGTGCATGAGAACCTCGACCTGGATTTGTACAAAGGCGAGATCCTGGCGGTGGTGGGGGGCTCTGGCAGCGGTAAATCCGTGTTGTTGCGCAGCATCGTTGGCCTGCGGCGCCCCAGCGAAGGCGAGGTACGGGTGTTCGGCAAAAACCTGCCGAGCCTGCCTGAACATGAACGCTCACTGGTAGAACGCCGCTTTGGCGTACTGTTCCAGAAGGGCGCGCTGTTTTCCTCGCTGACGGTGACCGAGAACGTGGCTCTGCCATTGATCGAGCACGCCGGCCTCAGCCGCGCCGATGCCGAGCACTTGGCGGCGGTCAAGCTGGCCCTGGCGGGGTTGCCGCTGTCGGCGGCCGACAAATACCCGGCCTCGTTATCCGGCGGCATGATCAAACGTGCCGCCCTGGCCCGCGCACTGGCCTTGGACCCGGACATCCTGTTCCTGGACGAACCCACCGCCGGTCTCGACCCCATTGGCGCGGCGCAATTCGACCAACTGATCCTCACCCTGCGCGATGCGCTGGGCTTGAGTGTGTTCCTGGTCACCCACGACCTCGACACGCTGTACACCATCACCGACCGTGTGGCGGTGCTGGCGCAGAAGAAAGTGCTGGTGGCCGACGCCATCGATGTCGTTTCGGAAACGGACGACGCCTGGATTCACGAATATTTCCACGGCCCCCGGGGCCGCGCGGCATTGGATGCCGCTCAATCGCTCAACGAGGTATGACATGGAAACCCGAGCCCATCATGTGATGATCGGACTGTTCAGCGTAATTGTGGTGGTCGGCGCGATGCTGTTTGGCCTGTGGCTGGCCAAGTCCAGCGTCGATACCGCCTTCCAGGATTACGAAGTGATCTTCAACGAAGCGGTCAGCGGCCTGTCCCAAGGCAGTGCGGTTCAGTACAGCGGCATCAAGGTGGGCGACGTGATCAGCCTGCGTCTGGACCCCAAAGACCCACGCCGAGTCCTGGCGCGCATCCGCCTGGCCGGGCAAACGCCAATCAAGGAAGACACCCAGGCCAAACTGGCCCTGACCGGTATCACCGGCACCTCGATCATCCAGCTCAGTGGGGGCACCCCGCAGAGCCCGGAGCTCAAGGGCAAGGACGGCAACCTGCCGGAAATCATCGCGTCGCCATCGCCTATCGCACGCCTGCTCAATAACAGCAACGACCTGATGACCAGCGTCAACCTGCTGCTGCACAACGCCAACCACCTGTTCTCACGGGAAAACGTCGAACGCCTGAGCAACACCTTGGATAACCTGCAACAAACCACCGGCGCCATTGCCGAGCAACGCGGCGACATCAAGGTGGTGATGCAGCAATTGATGCAGGTGAGCAAACAGGCGGGCGCGGCGCTGGAGCAAACCACCGTGCTGATGCGCAGCGCCAATGGTTTGCTCAGTGAACAAGGCAAGCAAGCCTTCGGCAGCGCCGAGCAGGCGATGAAATCCCTGGAGCAAAGCACCGCCACCATCAATACCTTGCTGACCAATAACCAGGACTCGGTGAACAGCGGCATGCAGGGCCTCAACGAGCTGGCGCCAGCCGTGCGCGAGCTGCGTGAAACCCTCGGCTCGCTGCGCGCCATCTCTCGCCGCCTGGAAGCCAACCCCAGCGGTTACCTGCTGGGCAGTGACAAGAACAAGGAGTTCACGCCATGAAGCGTGCTTACCACATGATCGTCCCCATGGCCCTGGCACTGGTCAGCGCGTGCTCGATCCTGCCCAAGCCGGACCCATCGGACGTGTACCGCCTGGCGTCCGCCCAACCGGCCAGCCAAGGCACGCCGGTGAGTTGGTCGCTGCGCGTGACCAAGCCGCAGACCAGCGAGTTTCTCGATAGCCCGCGCATCGCCGTAGTGCCAGATGGCAACTTGATCAGCAACTACGCGAATTCACGCTGGAGCGACCCGGCGCCGGTGCTGCTGCGTAATCGCCTGCTGGATGGCTTCCAGCGCGACGGGCGCGTGACGCTGTTGAGTACCGACGAGACCAACCTGCAAGCCGACTATGAACTGGGCGGGCAGTTGCAGGCGTTTCAGAGTGAGTATCGAGGCAAAGCGGTGGAGGTGGTGATTCGCCTCGACGCGCGATTGGTGCGTGGGCGTGATCAAAGGATTATCGCCAGCCGCCGGTTTGAAGTGAGGCAGCCGGTGAGTGACGCCAAGGTGCCAGCGGTGGTGGCTGCTTTTGGCCAGGCTGGGGATCAGCTGAATAAGCAGGTGGTGGATTGGGTAGTCAGCCAGGGCAATACCGCTCTGAAACCTTGAAGGCCTCATCGCAGGCAAGCCAGCTCCCACATTTTACTGCGTTCACACATCAAACTGTGGGAGCTGGCTTGCCTGCGATAACGATTGTGGCCTTAACCAAAAAACCAGTAGCACACCGAAATAGCCGCGACCACACCAGCAAACTCCGCGAACAACGCACATCCCACCGCATGCCGCGCCCGCTGGATGCCTACCGAGCCGAAGTACACGGCCAGCACATAAAACGTGGTTTCAGTACTGCCCTGTATCGTCGCCGCCACCAACGCCGCAAAGCTGTCCACACCCTGGGTCTGCATGGTCTCGATCAGCATCGCCCGCGCCGCGCTGCCGGAGAACGGCTTGACCATTGCGGTCGGCAGAGCGTCGACAAAGCGCGTATCCAGGCCAGTCCAGGCAACCACATGGCGAATCCCTTCCAGGCCGAACTCCAAGGCGCCCGAGGCACGCAACACGCCAACCGCACACAGCATCGCCACCAGATAGGGCAGTAGGTTCTTGGCTACGTCGAAGCCTTCCTTGGCGCCTTCGACGAATGCCTCGTACACCTTGACCTTGCGCAACGCGCCGATCACCAGAAACAGCATGATCAAGCCAAACAGCGTGAGGTTGCCCAGGATCGACGACAAACCGGCCAGCGCTGTGGCAGACAGGGTCGCCAGCAGCGCCATGAAGCCGCCCAGTACCAGCGCGCCGGGGATCAGATAGGCCAGCACCACCGGGTCCCACAAACGCAGGCGCTGCATCACCGCCACCGACAGCAGGCCCACCAGCGTCGAGGCGCTGGTGGCCAGCAGGATCGGCAGGAACACCAGCGTCGGGTCCGCAGCGCCTTGCTGGGCGCGGTACATGAAGATGGTCACCGGCAACAGCGTCAGCGAGGACGCGTTGAGCACCAGGAACAGGATCTGAGCGTTGGTCGCCGTATTGGGGATGGGGTTGAGCTCTTGCAGCGCCTTCATGGCTTTCAGGCCGATGGGCGTGGCGGCGTTGTCCAGGCCCAGGCCGTTGGCGGCAAAGTTGAGGGTGATCAAACCGATCGCGGGGTGCCCGGCGGGCACTTCCGGCATCAGGCGGCGAAACAGCGGGCCGAGGGCCTTGGCCAGCCAATCGACGATCCCGGCTTTTTCGGCAATCCGCAGAAAGCCCAGCCATAACGTCAGGGTACCGAACAGCAGCACCATGACTTCCACCGACAATTTGGCCATGGCGAAAATGCTTTCGACCATCGCCGCGAAGATCCCGGCGTTACCGCCCACCAGCCATTGCGCCAGTGCTGACACCATTGCCACGACAAAGAAGCCAAGCCACAGGCCATTGAGCATCAGATAAGTCCCCCGAAAGATGGGGCGAATGATAACGGGGCTGGCAGAAACGACAAACCCCGGAATTTCCCGGGGTTTGTTTTCGATCAATCTGCAATCAGCTACGGGTGGCTTGTGCCGTAGGCAGGGCTTCCTTGCTGCGCCAGTGCGGCAGGGAATTCCAGTAGCGCTCGCCCTTGGCGTCGTCGTACATGCCTTCCCAACGGGAGATAACCAGTACGGCCAAGGCATTGCCGATCACGTTCAGGGCGGTACGCGCCATGTCCATCACACGGTCGACACCGGCGATAAACGCCAAGCCTTCCAGTGGGATGCCCACGCTGCCCAGCGTCGCCAACAACACCACGAAGGACACGCCCGGCACGCCGGCGATACCTTTGGAGGTCACCATCAGGGTCAGTACCAGCATCAGTTGCTGGCCGATCGACAGGTCAATGCCATACAGCTGGGCAATGAAGATGGCCGCGATGCTCTGGTACAGGGTCGAACCGTCGAGGTTGAACGAATAGCCGGTCGGCACCACGAAGCTGCAGATCGCTTTCGGCGCGCCGTAGGCTTCCATCTTCTCGATCACACGCGGCAGCACGGTTTCGGAGCTGGCGGTGGAGTAAGCCAATACCAACTCATCTTTGAAGATGCGGATCAGCTTGAGGATCGAGAAGCCAAACAGGCGTGCGATCAAACCCAGGACCGCGAAGGCGAAGAACAGGATCGCGACGTAAACCAGGATCACCAGCTTGGCCAGCGGCAGCAGCGAGGCGAAGCCGAAGTTGGCGACCGTCACCGCGATCAGTGCAAATACACCGATAGGGGCGTACTTCATGATCATGTGGGTGACTTTGAACATGCTCTCGGACACGCCCTGGAACATGGTCACCAGCGGTTCGCGCAGTTCAGGCTTGAGGCTCGACAGGCCCAGGCCGAACAACACCGAGAAGAAGATGATCGGCAGCATCTCGCCTCGGGCGACTGCGGCGAAGATGTTCGAGGGGATCAGGTTGAGGATGGTCTCGATGAACGCATGTTCATGCTGCACTTCGGCGGCAGTCGCCTGGTACTTGGAGATATCGACGGTACCCAGGGTACTCATGTCGATGCCAGCGCCTGGGTGGAACAGGTTGGCGAGCAACAGGCCCACCACGATGGCGATGGTGGTGACGATTTCGAAGTAGAGGATGGTTTTGACGCCGATACGACCGAGCTTTTTCGCGTCGCCTACACCGGCAATGCCGACGATCAGCGAAGAAATCACAATCGGGATCACGATCATCTTGATCAGGCGGATAAAGATATCGCCCGCCGGCTGCAACACATTGCTGATCCACCAGGCCTTTTCAGCACTGAAATGGTTGAGCACGGCACCGATTGCAATGCCCAGTACCAAACCGATGAGGATCTGCCAGGCGAGGCTTAGCTTTGCCTTCTTCATGTCATTACCCTTGCTTCAAGTGGACTTACGGCAAATGCGCCAGCTGCAACGCTCGAAAGCGAAAAAGTGTGTGCATCTGCCTCCATGGAAGGTCACCGCAGCGTGGCCGAAATGGCTTACTGGCAGGCGAAAAAAGGCGCAACTATTCCCATGCAAGGGAGCGACGTCTAATGCCGTAAACGCCTACCCTATGCCGAATCGGCATGGCTTTTTTTGAAAATATTTGTCCAAACGGTCAGTTCGTATCCGCCATTCGAGCGGGTGAATATGCCGTTAAGCAGCCAAATCAGGCTCGCGCAGAGATACTGGACGACTTCGATTGGCTGACAGAAATGTCTGAGAAATCCATCACCTAGGGCCGGAAAGATCCTATAGCGCGATTGAAAAATTCTCGATAGATGGTCACGCCGACATACCCAGTAATGGTTGGCCAGACGCAAAAAAACAAAACTGCGGCTATAGGCGGCATGAAACGCGGGAATGAGAGTCATAAGCCCGCCGCAAGTTCAGCAAGCTTGAGGTCTTGTGAACTTGCGTCGCAGCTTTTCGCCTGACCCGGCCCTTGCGCAGGTACTCCCTGTACCCGTAGGTCACGCCGATCCTGATCGATCAGAGCAACCCGGCCCCCTGGTCATGCATCACTCAAGGAGCGATGCAAACAGAAAGAAGCACAAGGGCTTCCTTCTATGGACGCCGGCTCCGTCAGACGGAACCTAGTACCAATTCGGATCTTTCTTGAGCTGTTCCATCAGCAGCTTTTGCATACCCTCGTCCGGCTTACCGAGGAAACGGTAATCGGCGTGCCGTGTCGGGGACTTGTCCGCTGGCAAACCCGCCGGGACTTCCACCAACATGGCGTAGGCATCTTCCTTGTCGAGGCTGAAGGCAACGATCAGGCGCTTGTTCAGGCAGGTGTCTGCGGTTTCACAAAGCGGCCCGACCAAGTACTTGTCGCCATCTTCCTCAACGGCATTCATTTGCTCGGCCGTGCCCGACAGGTTCATCACCCATTCGGGCAGGCGTTCCTCTTTCTTCACCACGTCTTGCCAGGTTTCACGGTACTGCGGATCCGCGCTGAGCAATTCGTTAGCCCGGGATTGGCCGTCGTTGGCGGCCATGGCCAGGCCGCTGCCGCCAAACAGCAGGGCGGTAGCAAGGGCTTTAAAAGGCAGGCTGACCATATTCAACCTCGGCCTTTGCGACCAAAGAAGAACGAAGCGATAAACATCACCAGGAAGACCACAAACAGGATCTTGGCGATGCCGGTGGCGGTGCCAGCGATACCACCGAAGCCCAGGACTGCGGCCACAATGGCGATGATCAGAAATGTGATTGCCCAACTCAACATGGTGATTCTCCTTATGCTTCTATAGGGGTAACAGCGGTGATACCGTGCAGCCGCTCAACACGAGCGACATTTTTTACCTAGAACACCCAACGGTCATGGGCCGGCAGTTCGTCCAGAGTGGAACCCTGGTCTACCAGGCTCAATTGCGGGGCAGTCACATCGGCGCTGGCGCTGCCAATGGAACGAAAATGGGTCTGGGTCATGACAGGACGTTCAAATTGCGGGGCTGGCTGCGCACGCTCCTGCCAATGCTGCAACTGCTGGCCGGCAATCAACGTGACCATCAAGGCCAGGCTGGCGAACAGGCCCTGCTGCAAGCGCAGCGGCGATACACGCAATTGGCTGAGGCTTTGGCGAGTCATGCTGCATTACTCCCGCATTCTGATTATTCGTTCATGACGCTCTTGGGGGAGATATTGCAGAGTGCATGCCAGCTTTATTGCAAAATAAAACACAATAAAATCAAGCACTTACACTTGCTTGATAGATTCGTCGCCTAGCATCCTGCACGATGCCTCCTTGCAGGCCGTGCGAAATGCACGATGACCAGTGGGCGGAACCAGACACCTGGCGCGCACATCGAAGGATCGAAGAGCAACAAGTCCTGAAAATGTCCGCAAACCACGTCTGTAGGAAGGCGCGCAGATAGCTGCACGAAGAAGCCTTTTATGAATCAGAATAAACCATGCAACTTGCCCGATTATTCCGGGACTAAACACCATCACATTTATAGTTAAGGAGTGCGGGACAGATGGATTCAGCCAAGGAACTTCAAGGCCGCATTCTTTTAGTGGATGACGAATCCGCGATCCTGCGCACCTTCCGCTATTGCCTGGAAGATGAGGGCTACACCGTCGCCACCGCGAACAGCGCCGCCCAGGCCGATGCCCTGATGCAGCGTCAGGTGTTCGACCTGTGCTTCCTCGACCTGCGCCTGGGCGAGGACAATGGCCTGGACGTGCTGGCCCAGATGCGCGTGCAGGCTCCGTGGATGCGCGTGGTGATTGTGACCGCCCATTCGGCCGTGGATACCGCCGTGGACGCCATCCAGGCTGGCGCCGCCGACTACCTGGTCAAGCCTTGCAGCCCCGACCAACTGCGCCTGGCCACGGCCAAACAGCTGGAGGTGCGTCAGCTCTCTGCGCGGCTGGAAGCGCTGGAAGGCGAGGTGCGCCAGCCCAAAGACGGCCTGGACTCCCATAGCCCGGCCATGATGGTGGTGTTGGAAACCGCGCGGCAGGTGGCCGGGACGGACGCCAATATCTTGATTCTCGGCGAGTCCGGCACCGGTAAAGGTGAGTTGGCTCGGGCGATACACGGCTGGAGCAAGCGCTCGAAGAAGTCCTGCGTGACCATCAACTGCCCGTCACTGACCGCCGAACTGATGGAAAGCGAACTGTTCGGCCATAGCCGCGGCGCATTCACCGGCGCCAGTGAAAGCACCCTGGGCCGAGTGAACCAGGCGGACGGCGGTACGCTGTTTCTCGACGAGATCGGCGATTTCCCCCTCACGTTGCAACCCAAGTTGCTGCGGTTTATCCAAGACAAAGAGTATGAGCGCGTGGGCGACCCGGTCACCCGCCGCGCTGACGTGCGCATCCTCGCAGCCACCAACCTGAACCTGGAAGACATGGTGCGCGATGGCCGTTTCCGTGAAGACTTGCTCTACCGCCTGAATGTCATCACCTTGCACCTGCCCCCGCTGCGCGAACGCAGTGAAGACATCCTGACCCTGGCTGACCGCTTCCTTGCCCGCTTCGTCAAGGAATACGCACGCCCGGCGCGCGGCTTCAGCGATAATGCCCGCGAAGCGCTACTGAACTACCGCTGGCCCGGCAATATTCGTGAACTGCGCAACGTAGTGGAACGCGCCAGCATCATCTGCCCCCAGGAGAAGGTTGAGATCAGCCACCTGGGGATGGCTGAGCAACCGGCCAACAATGCACCGCGTATCGGGTCGGCTTTGAGCCTTGACGAGCTGGAGAAAGCCCATATCGGCGCCGTACTTGCGACCAGCGACACACTGGACCAAGCGGCCCGCACACTCGGCATCGATGCGTCGACGCTGTACCGCAAACGCAAGCAGTACAACCTTTGAACAGGACCTTATGAAGCTCGCGATGAAACTGCGCACCCGGTTATTCCTGAGCATCTCAGCCTTGATTACCGTGGCTTTGCTGGGGTTGGTCCTGGGCTTGGTCAGCGTCATGCAAATGGCCAAGACCCAGGAATCGCTGATCCGAAGTAATTTCATCACCCTGGACCTGGGGCTCAAATTGCGTCAGAGCCTGGGTGACCAGTTGATCATGATGCTGGAGAAGCGTCCCGACCCAGACGCCCTGCAAGCCTCCACGCAGCATTATTTCGATCTGTTGGACCAGGGCATCGCCCATGAGCAGGTCGACGGCAAAAACCATGGCTTCAGCCAGGCACGCTCGGATTACCAGAATCTGCTCAAGGCGTTTGACCAATCCCAGCAGACATCACCGCCTGCGGGCAGCAAGGAAAAGCTCACCGAGACCTTCAACATACTGCGCAACGGCTTGATCGCCGACCACAAGCGGGCCCTGGAAAATATCAGTACCAGTGAGCATAAATCCCGTGAGCGCGCCCTGTTGATAGCGGGCCTGCTCGGGCTGGTAGGGCTCGCGGTGCTGATCATCGGTTTCGTCACGGCCCATGGCATCGCCCGGCGTTTCGGTGGTCCCATCGAGGCCCTGGCCAAGGCCGCCGACAAGATCGGGCAGGGCGACTTTGAAGTCACGCTGCCGATCTCCTCCGCAGCGGAAATGAACCTGCTGACCCGCCGTTTCGGCATCATGGCCGAAGCGTTGCGCCAACATCAGGCCACTAACATCGATGAACTGCTGGCCGGCCAACAGCGCCTGCAAGCGGTGCTCGACAGTATCGATGACGGCCTGTTGATGATTGATCGCCAAGGCTGCCTGGAGCACCTCAACCCTGTAGCGCAGCGCCAATTGGGCTGGGATGAGGAGCGGCTGGGTCAAGGCCTTGGTGAAGCCATGGGTCGTGCGGAAATGGATGAACAGCTGCAACTGGTGCTGCGCGGCGGCAACCTGGAGCGGGCCCCGGACGATCTGGAGGTGGAAGTCGAGGGTGAGTTGCGCCTGCTGACCTACAGCCTGACCCCGGTTAGCCATACACAGGGGCACATTCTCGGGGCCGTGATGGTGCTGCATGATGTGACTGAACAGCGCGCCTTCGAACGGGTGCGCAGCGAGTTCGTATTGCGCGCCTCCCATGAGCTGCGCACGCCGGTTACCGGCATGCACATGGCCTTCGGCTTGTTCCGAGAGCGGGCCAAGTTCCCACCGGACTCCCGCGAGGCGGACCTGCTGGATACGGTGAATGAAGAAATGCAGCGCCTGATGCAGTTGATCAACGACCTGCTCAACTTTTCGCGCTACCAGAACGGCCTGCAGAAACTCACCCTGGGCACGTGCGATGTCACCGACTTGCTGGAGCACGCACGGGCTCGGTTTGCTGAGCCTGCGAACGCCCAGCACATTGAGTTGCTGGTAGAAGCTCAACCTGAGTTGCCAAGGCTGTATGCCGACCAAGTGCAACTGGAGCGGGTGCTCGACAACCTGTTGGGCAATGCCCTGCGCCACACCGCCGAAGGCGGGCAGATTCGCCTGCAGGCACGACGGCATGGCGAGCGGGTGATTATCAGCGTCGAGGACAACGGCGAAGGCATTGCCTACGGCCAGCAAGGGCGGATCTTCGAACCCTTTGTACAGGTGGGCCGCAAGAAGGGCGGTGCGGGCCTGGGCTTGGCACTGTGCAAGGAAATCGTGCAATTGCACGGCGGCCGCATGGGTGTGTACTCGCGGCCAGGGCAGGGTACGCAGTTCTATATGGCATTGCCCCTGTAGGAGCGAGCTTGCTCGCTCCTACCTGTACACCATCAGCGGTGATTCAAGGCCTTCAGGATCGCGGCGCTTTCAGCGTCTGGGGTGCCGTCAAACAATGACGGGCGAAAGCGCATCTGGAACGCAGCGATGACGTGCCTTGTGGCCACATCCAGCTCACCGGTCTGCGGCGTCTGGTAGCCCAGGCGCGCCAGCTCTTCCTGGAACCAGGTAATGCTCGGCAACTGCGCGGCGTACTGCACCTGGAACCGGGCCACTGCCTGGGCATCCGGCCACACGGCCAGACCTTCTGCCGCCAAGCGTTTCCAAGGGAACAACGGGCCTGGGTCCAGCTTGCGCAGTGGGGCAATGTCGCTGTGCCCGATGATGTTCTTGGGGTCGATGCCATTGCGCTTGCTGATGTCCTTGAGCAGCACGATCAGCGACTGCACCTGCGCTTCGGAATACGGGTACCACACACGCCCCGTCGGCGTATCACTGAACCCTGGGTTGACGATCTCGATGCCGATGGAGCTGGAATTGAGCCAGGTGCGCCCCATCCACTCGCTTTCCCCGGCGTGCCAGGCGCGCTGGCTTTCATCCACCAGCTTGTAGATGGTGCCGGAGGCGTCGTCGCCGATCAGGTAATGGCTGCTGACCTGGCCATGGGTCAACAGCGCCAGGGAACGTTCAAGGTTGGTCGAGGTGTAATGCACCACAACGAACTGCACGCGGTTGTCGTGGTTGACCGAAGGATGGCTGGTGTTCAGGCGCGGGCCGCTGGCGCAGCCGGCAAGCAGAAGAAACGCTAAAGCGATATACAAGGATTTCATGGCGAGAGGCATTACACTGAAAGACGATAATGCAACAGTGTAACGTAAGGTTCATGGCTAGGCGGTCAAATCACAAAATGGAACATCTTTTATGCCGCCTGCACCTGATTACGTCCCGCAGCCTTTGCCCTGTAGAGCGCCTCGTCGGCACGCTTGAGCGCCAGGTCACTGCGCTCGCCGGCCTGAAACTGCGCCACGCCCATGGACACCGTGATCGTTACCGGCTCGCCCTTGAAGTGGAACGGGCACGCTGCAATGGCCTCACGCAATACTTCACCTACGGCCAGGGCATCCGCCAGGGCTGAGTCGGGCATGAGCAGCACAAACTCTTCACCACCAAACCGCGCGATGAAGTCAGTCGGCCGCAGGCGTTTGCTCAGCACGTTGGCGATAATCTTCAAGACCTTGTCCCCTGCCAGGTGACCGTAGCCGTCGTTGATGCGCTTGAAGTGGTCCAGGTCGAGCATGGCCAGCGACAGGCTGTTACCACGCTGATGCCAGGCGTTGACCTCGTAATCGAGGCGTTCGCTCCACGCCGCACGGTTGGGCAGGCCGGTGAGCGGATCGATCAAGGCCTTCTGGCGCTGCACCTCCAGGTGCTCGCGGTAGCCCTGGGCCTCCTGCTCCATATGGGCCACGCGTTCAGCCAGGCCTTTGAGGCGTGCGGCCACTTCCTGTTCGCGCAGGTCACGCTGTTGCTGGTGTTCGTCCATGGTGCCGAGCAAGCCTTCAAGGTGGCTTTCGAGCACCTGCTTGAGGCTGTCCAGGTCGGCGGCGTCCTGCACGCTGCTTTGCAGGCCGTCCACCTGCTCGCGAATCTGTGTGTCCAACTCCCGCGCGGCCAGGCTGCTGTCGGCGTGGCCGTCGCTGGCGACCTGCAAATGCCCTTGGAATGCCTCGAGACGCTCGTTGAGCTGCTTGAGATAAGCCTCGAACTCATGCTGGCCACTGTCGGTGACCGCCAGCATCAGCACGGCCAGGTCATCCAGGATCGGCAGCAGTTCGTACCAATTCAAACCATGGGCGAGACGCTCACGCATCGCCTCGGCCTGGGGCTGGTGACGTTCGGGCAGGGAAAGATCTTCCAGCAGGCCGAGCAAAGTGCCTTCAATGTGCTTGGCCACCGAGCTGTAGGACGGTTCAGGCGAATCGGGCAGGGCGTAGGTGCCGTCCGGTTGCAGCTCGTCAGGCTCGGGGCTTTCCAGCACGGGCGGCAGCGACAGGCTGCCGATGGTGGTCTCATCCGGCGTTTCGACTGGAGCCGGCGGCGGTTCGATAAAGGCAGCGAGTGCGCTTTCGTGAGCGGGCTCCGCAACCGGTGGCGCCTGCACGTCGGGCTCCGGTAATTGCGCAGGCGCAATCGACGGCAGCTCTGGAGCGTCGAATACCGGCGTTTCTCTAGCGACCTCTTGCCCTTCGGCCGCGGCAACAGGCGCAGCCTTCAAGGCCACGGGTGTGGGTGACAGCGGTGCAAAGGCACGCAAGGCTTGGGTCAGCTCTTCCGATTGCGCAGGTTCTTCCGGTTCGGGTGCGGGTTTGGGCGCTGCAGGCTTTGGCGCTGCCAATTGCATTGCCGGCAGTGGCTCAGCGTCAACCGGCAATGCTTCACTGGCGGCCTCCTTACTACCGAACAGGCGTTGCAACAGGCCCGGGCCTGGGCGTGCGGTATCGCCTTCAGGCTCCAGATTATTCAGCGCCTGCCCCTGCAGGCTGCTCAGCTCACTGAGTAGCAGGGGTATCTCCCGCGCTTGTGCCACGCGACCATCGAGTTGCTTGGCGAAGGTTTTCAGCGGGCGAGCCACCTCGCGGGGCAACGGCAGCTTTTGCAACTGGGTGACCAAGGCGGTGAGCGCGGTGCTGATCTGGTCGACACGGGTTTCGCGGCGCTGCTCCGAATCCAGCACGGCCTTTTCCAGGCGTGGCAGTAAAGCGGCGAGGGCAGCGTCCATGTCGTCCGTGCGCACGACATCGCGCATTTCCTTCATGCATTGATCGACGGCGCGGTCGGTGCCTTCAGCGGCCAGCGTGCTGCGCACCAGCCCGCGGCGCAGCAAATCGAGGCGGGCAGCCCAGCGGCGTTCGAGTTTGTCTTGTTGCTCGATGCTCTGGAGGTATTTCTCTTTCCAGCGCTGGGCGTCGTCGCTCATGCAAGGGGTCCGCGAGGGCCTGGGCTCAACGCGGGTAATGCATCAGCCGTGAGCGAACCCGGCAGACGAATCTCTACCGCGACCGGCAGGTGATCGGAAATGGGCTGCGCTAGCACCTGCACACTTTCCAGTGTGAGGCTTGGGCTGAGCAGGATATGGTCAAGACAGCGCTGCGGGCGCCAGCTGGGAAACGTGGCTTCGACTTGCGGGGCCAGTAACCCCAGGTCGCGCAGCGGAGAATTCTGCAGCAGGTCGTTGGCATGGGTGTTCATGTCACCCATGAGCACCTGGTGCTTGTAGTTACCAATCAATTCACGCACGTAGGCCAGTTGCAGGTTGCGCGTACGCCCCCCGAGGGCCAGGTGCATCATCACCACCACCAAGGCTTCCGGGCCTTCGCCAAAACGCACAAGGATCGCCCCGCGCCCTTTGGGGCCTGGCAAGGGATGATCTTCAATAGCCGTGGGTTTGAGGCGGCTGAGTACGCCATTGCTGTGCTGCGCCAGGCGCCCCAGGTTGCGGTTGAGTTGCTGATACCAGTACGGGAAGGCGCCCAGCTGAGCCAGGTGTTCCACCTGGTTGATATAGCCGGAGCGCAGGCTGCCGCCGTCGGCTTCCTGCAGGGCGACCAAGTCGAAGTCGCTGAGCAGGTCGCCGATTTTCTGCAGGTTACCGGTACGCCCCTTGTGGGGCAGCAGGTGCTGCCAGCCACGCGTGAGGTAGTGCCGATACTTCTCGGTACTGTTGCCCACCTGGATATTGAAGCTGAGCAGGCGCAAGCGGCTGTCTGCCGGCAGGCCTGTGGACTCCAGGTGATGCTCGTTGACCTGCGGTTCATGCAGGCCAACGACACGCTCGGTACCCCAGCGGCGCATGGCGAGCCCCTTACTTGGCAGCGCGTTCTTTGGCAATCAGTTGGTCAGCAACGTTCAGGGTCGCTTCAGGACCACCGGTGCTGCCCAGGTCGAAACGGTATTTGCCGTTGACGATCAGAGTTGGAACGCCTTGCACGCCGTACTTCTGCGCGAGTTCCTTGGCCTGTTTGATCTGGCCCTGGATAGCGAAGGAGTTAAAGGTCGCGAGGAACTTGTCCTTGTCGACACCTTGAGTAGCAACGAAGTCAGCCATTTCGTCCGGCTTGGTCAGGCGCTTGCCTTGTTTCTGGATCGCTTCGAAGACAGCGTTGTGGACCTTGTGCTCAACACCCATGGCTTCCAGGGTCAGGAACAGTTGGCCGTGGGCGTCCCATGGGCCACCGAACATGGCAGGAATGCGACGGAAGTTAACGTCCTTGGGCAGCTTTTCAGCCCATGGGTTGATAGTCGGCTCGAAGGCGTAGCAATGCGGGCAGCCGTACCAGAACAGCTCCACCACCTCGATCTTGCCGGGTACCGCAACCGGAACCGGGTTAGCCAGTTCAACATAGGTTTTACCGGCTTCAAGCGGCACATCGGCAGCTTGAGCGGTCATGCCGAAGAGGCTGGCAGTGACGAGAGCGGCGCTGAGGATCAGATTACGCATGCTTTACTCCTGGACAAATAAAGTCGCCTCACGCGACCTTTGTTGTGACAGGTCTACGCGGACATGAGTTCGTTAGTGTAACGGCAGCGGCCACAAAAAAGGGCGGCCTGAGCCACCCTTTTTATGCTTGCATCGCGGGATTAATCGAGCGTTAACGCCCAGCCCCGTCAGTGCAGGCCCTGGATATAACTGGAGAGGGCTGCGATGTCTTCGTCGCTCAGCTTGCGAGCGATGGTGCGCATGGTCATGGCGTCCCCATCGTTGGCCCGGCCGGCTTCTTCTTTGCGGAAGTCGGTCAACTGTTTGGCGATGTAGGTGGCATGCTGGCCGCTCAGGTGCGGGAAGCCTGCGGCAGCGTTGCCTGCGCCATTGGGCGAGTGGCAACCGGTGCAGGCGGGCAAGCCTTTTTCCAGGTTACCGCCACGGAACAACTGCTCTCCGCGGGCGACCAATTTAGGATCGGCAGCTCCCACGCTACCCTTCTGGCTGGCAAAATACGCCGCGAGGTCCGCCAGGTCCTGATCGTTGAGATTGGTCAGCAGGCCGGTCATTTCCAGCACCGTGCGCTTGCCGTCCTTGATGTCATGCATCTGCTTGCTCAGGTAGCGTTCACCCTGGCCGGCCAGTTTGGGGAAGTTCGGCGCCGGGCTGTTACCATCCGGCCCGTGGCAGGCACCACACACGGCGGCCTTCGCTTGACCGGCAGTGGCATCACCTTTGACGGGGCCCTCTGCAGCGACGGCAGCGCCTGTGATGCCCAAGGTCAACAGCAGACTCACGATCAGTTTGTTCATCAGCTAATCCAACTACGGCTAAGGGTTTAAGAGTTATCTACCGGGTTTACTCACCATCAAATCAATGACGGCCTGGTAATCCTCAGTACTGCAGTCCATGCACAAACCACGCGGCGGCATTGCCTTGAAACCCTGGGTCACGCACTGCTTCAGCCTGACCATGCAAACTCGGTTGATCCTGTGTAGCCTGAGCGCCGTAAAGCGGAATCAGGGCAGCAGAAGCGAGCAACCGTCGGTCCATACATCGACCTATTCAGGGTTTGAGAGCGTTTTGCGTTCTAATGCGCAATAAAGGTCTTTCGCTCCCGTGAACCTCATCCTTCGCTGGGACAAAGCACACACAAAATCTGCGGCATTATATACTGGCGCTACTGAAACGGAAACGACACCGCTTGCCGCACCCTTTCTCGGCACCGCCCACATCGGAAATCTCATGCAACTCAAGAACCCCATCCTCGGCCTGTGCCAACAGTCCACCTTCATGCTCAGCGCCGCCAAAGTGGACCAATGCCCCGATGACGAGGGCTTTGAAGTCGCCTTTGCCGGCCGTTCCAACGCCGGTAAATCCAGCGCACTGAACACCCTGACTCACGCCAGCCTGGCGCGCACCTCGAAAACCCCGGGCCGCACGCAACTACTCAATTTCTTCAAGCTAGACGATGATCGGCGTCTGGTCGACCTGCCGGGCTACGGTTATGCAAAAGTACCTATCCCGCTGAAGCTGCACTGGCAGCGTCACCTTGAGGCTTACCTGGGCGGTCGCGAGAGTTTGAAGGGTTTGATCCTGATGATGGACATCCGCCATCCAATGACCGACTTCGACTTGCTGATGCTCGACTGGGCTGTCGCCAGCGGCATGCCGATGCACATTTTGCTGACCAAGGCCGACAAGCTCACCTACGGCGCAGCCAAGAACACCCTGCTCAAAGTGCAGTCCGAAATCCGTAAGGGCTGGGGCGATACCATCACGATTCAGCTGTTCTCCGCCCCCAAGCGCATGGGCCTTGAAGAGGCCTACACCGTACTGGCCGGCTGGATGGAATTGGCGGACAAGGGCGCAGAAATCGCCGAGTAACTTTTCTACGGGCAAAAAAAACCCCGGACTTCTTTTGGGGAGGGGAAGTTCGGGGTTCAAGTTCCGGACCGCTAGGGCGGGGTCTGGAATTATCTGCCAACACTTAACACAACATAGGAGCATTGAAGGGCTTCACCACCCATTCAGTAACTCTGAGTGGCAGTTCACAGGTTAAGTTCCGACAGGCTCAAAAAACTATTGGAAATAACTGACGACGGTTTCCGATCTAAACCGCTTCGCCACCACTGACGGTGATGGCAAAGCCGCGGAATCAGTGCGCCTCGTCCCAGTTATCGCCTACGCCTACGTCCACCACCAAAGGCACGTCCAACTGAGCCGCCGCGCTCATATGCTCGCGAATCTTCTCGCTGACCTGCGCTACCAGGTCTTCACGCACCTCCAGCACCAATTCGTCGTGCACTTGAAGGATGACCTTGGCATCCAGGCCCGACTCGGTCAGCCAGTTATCCACCTGCACCATGGCTTTCTTGATGATGTCCGCCGCCGTACCCTGCATAGGCGCGTTGATCGCTGTGCGCTCGGCCGCCGCGCGCTCCTGGGGCTTGTTGGAGTTGATATCCGGCAAGTACAGGCGCCGCCCGAAGAAGGTTTCGACATACCCCTGATCCGCCGCCTGGGCGCGGGTTCGCTCCATATATTCGCGCACCCCTGGATAGCGAGCGAAGTACACATCGATGTAAGCCTTGGCGGTCTTGGTATCGACGCCGATGTCCTTGCCCAGCTTCTGGGCGCCCATGCCGTAAATCAGGCCAAAGTTGATCGCCTTGGCGCTGCGGCGCTGGTTGGACGTGACCTCATTCAACTCGACCTTGAACACTTCGGCCGCCGTGGCCGTGTGCACGTCCAGGTCATTGCGGAAGGCGTTCATCAAGCCTTCGTCCTTGGACAAATGCGCCATGATCCGCAGCTCGATCTGCGAATAGTCCGCCGCCAGCAGCTTGTAGCCCTTGGGCGCGACAAACGCCTGGCGAATACGCCGCCCCTCGGCGGTGCGCACCGGGATGTTCTGCAAGTTCGGATCACTGGAGGACAAGCGCCCGGTCGCCGCGACGGCCTGATGGTAAGACGTATGAATACGCCCGGTACGTGGGTTGATCTGTTCCGGCAGACGGTCGGTATAAGTACTTTTGAGCTTGCTCATGCTGCGGTACTGCATCAGTACCTTGGGCAGCGGAAAATCATCTTCGGCCAGTTTGGCCAGCACTTCCTCAGCCGTGGATGCCTGGCCCTTGCCGGTTTTTTTCAGCACCGGCATGCCGAGCTTCTCGTACAGGATCGCCCCAAGCTGCTTGGGCGAACCCAGGTTGAATTCTTCACCGGCGATCTCGTACGCCTGGCGCTCCAGCTCGACCATCTTGTTACCCAGCTCGATGCTCTGAATGCCGAGCAGGTCCTTGTCTACCAGTGCGCCCTGGCGCTCGATGCGTGCCAGCACCGGCACCAGCGGGATCTCGATGTCCGTCAGCACACTGGCCAGGCTCGGGATCGCCGCCAGTTGCGCGTACAAGTGCTGATGCAGGCGCAAGGTCACGTCGGCATCTTCGGCCGCATAGGGGCCGGCTTGCTCAAGGGCGATCTGATCGAACGTGAGTTGCTTGGCCCCTTTGCCGGCGATGTCCTGGAAGCTGACCGTGTCGTGGTCCAGGTACTTCTTCGCCAGACTGTCCATATCGTGCCGGGTCGCGGTGGAATTGAGCACGTAGGATTCGAGCATGGTGTCGAAGGCGATGCCGCGCACGGTAATGCCCTGGGCAGGGTCGCCACCAATGGCGCAGTTGGCCAGGATGTTCATGTCGAACTTGGCGTGCTGGCCCACCTTGAGCTTGGTCGGATCTTCCAGCAGCGGCTTCAAGGCCAGCAGCACGGTGTCGCGATCCAATTGATCCGGAGCGCCGATATAGGAATGGGTCAGCGGGATGTAGGCGGCTTCATGGGGCTGCACAGCAAACGAGACCCCAACCAATTGCGCCTGCTGGGCGTCGATGCCGGTGGTTTCGGTGTCGAAAGCAAACAACGGCGCATCGTGGAGTTTTTTCAGCCACACGTCGAAGGTAGCCCGGTCCAGAATAGTGGTGTAAACCGCCTCTACCGGTACTGATATAACAGCCTCGACCGGCATTTCGGCGGCCGGCGCAACCTCGCTCGCCGATTTGAGCTCGACACGCTTGGCATCGCGCTGAATCTCGTCGTGCCAGCTCTTGAACTCAAGCAGCGTG
Organism: Pseudomonas sp. PA-7-1E; assembly: GCF_021605325.1. Lineage (NCBI taxonomy): Bacteria > Pseudomonadati > Pseudomonadota > Gammaproteobacteria > Pseudomonadales > Pseudomonadaceae > Pseudomonas > Pseudomonas sp. PA-7-1E. The sequence continues at coordinate 119,794 of NZ_WKFA01000010.1, read as the reverse complement.
TACAGCTCCAGCAGCTTTTCGCGATCCGGTTCGATCAGGTGCAAATCATCCAACCCGATATCCAGCGGCACATCGATCTTGATCGTCGCCAACTGATAGGACAGGAATGCCATCTCCTTGTGCTCCTCCAGCTTGGCCGGCAGGGTCTTGGCCCCACGGATAGGCAGGGTCGGCACAATATCCAGCTGCTCATAAAGCTCTTTGAGGCCGCCATTGACTCCCACCAGCAAGCCGGAGGCGGTCTTGGGGCCAATGCCCGGAACGCCGGGAATGTTGTCGGACGAATCCCCCATCAACGCCAGATAGTCGATGATCTGCTCCGGAGCGACGCCGAATTTCTCCTTAACGCCCTCGATGTCCATCGAGCTACCGGTCATGGTGTTGACCAAGGTAATGTGGCCGTCCACCAGCTGCGCCATGTCTTTGTCACCGGTCGAGATCACCACCGGGCGGCTGGCGGCCGCGCTGCTGCGGGCCAGGGTGCCGATCACGTCATCGGCCTCGACGCCCTCGACGCACAGCAACGGGAAGCCAAGAGCGATCACGCTTTGATGCAGCGGCTCGATCTGCAGGCGCATGTCATCAGGCATGCTCGGGCGGTTGGCTTTGTATTCGGCGTACATCTCATCGCGAAAAGTCCCACCCTTGGCGTCGAAAACCACCGCAAATGGGCTGTCCGGGTACTGCTTGCGCAGGCTTTTGAGCATGTTCAACACGCCCTTCACCGCACCGGTGGGCAGGCCTTTGGAGGTGGTCAGCGGTGGCAGCGCGTGGAAGGCGCGATACAGATAAGAAGAACCGTCCACCAGGACGAGGGGCGCTTGGCTCATGAGCAGGATCAACCTTTTCGGCGGGTCAGGCGCTAGAATAGCCGGACCAATGAAAACAAAGGGACAAGGTTATCATGCGTACATTCAATCGCCTGCTGTTGACCGGTTTGATTGCACTCGCTCCGATGGCTGCCATGGCGGCAGACAGTGCCCCTGGAGGTGATCCGGAAGTTACCATTCGCACGGAAGGCGACAAAACCATCCAGGAATACCGCCAAAACGGCTTTCTGTACGCGATCAAGGTCACCCCGAAGGGTGCACCACCGTACTTTCTGGTACGTGCGGACGGCACCGACGCGAACTTCATCCGCTCTGACCAGCCAGATATGCTGATCCCGTCATGGAAGATCTTCGAATGGAAATGATTTCTTAATTTTAACCGGCGCTGCCCACCGCAGCGCCCGTAACGGCAGTTTTAACCATGTCTGTGTTCACCCCCCTGGCTCGGCCTGAGCTGGAAACCTTTCTCGCCCCTTATGGGCTCGGCCGCCTGCTTGATTTCCAGGGGATTGCCGCCGGCAGCGAAAACACCAATTTCTTTATCAGCCTGGAGCAGGGCGAGTTCGTCCTGACCCTGGTTGAGCGTGGCCCGGTGGCAGAAATGCCGTTCTTTATCGAACTGCTCGACGTGCTCCACGACGCCGACCTGCCTGTGCCGTACGCCCTGCGTACCACCGACGGCATCGCTTTGCGCGAACTCAAGGGCAAACCGGCCTTGCTGCAACCGCGCCTGGCGGGCAAGCACATCAAGGAGGCCAATGCACAGCATTGCACCCAGGTTGGCGAACTGCTCGGCCACCTGCACTTGGCCACCCAGGGCGAAAAGGTACTTGAACGCAAGACCGACCGCGGCCTGGCGTGGATGCTCAGCGAGGGCGCGCAGCTTATTTCGCACCTCAACGAGGCCCAGCAACGCCTGTTGCGCGATGCGCTGGCCGAGATCGACGCTCACAAGGCTGACATCCTCGGCCTGCCACGAGCGAATGTGCACGCCGATCTGTTTCGCGATAACGCGATGTTTGAAGGCACGCACCTGACGGGCCTGATCGACTTCTACAACGCCTGTTCGGGGCCGATGCTCTACGACGTGGCAATCGCCTTGAATGACTGGTGCTCGGATGCCGATGGCGTGATTGACGGTCACCGTGCCCGGGCGCTGCTGGGCGCTTACGCGGGGCTACGGGCGTTTACCGCGAAGGAAGCCGAGCTATGGCCGACCATGCTGCGCGTGGCGTGCGTACGGTTCTGGCTGTCCCGGCTGATCGCGGCCGAATCATTTGCAGGGCAGGATGTGTTGATTCATGACCCGGCTGAGTTCGAGCACCGCTTGGCGCAGCGTCAACAGGTCACGGTCCACCTGCCGTTCGCCCTTTAAAAGACCGACTCGGTCAATGTGGGAGCTGGCTTGCCTGCAATAGCAGTATCGACTGACACTGCGCTATCGCGGGCAAGCCCACTCCCACAGGGGTTTTGTGTTGCGTGTTAGAGCGACTCCAGGCAACCGGCCAGGTCATTGCCGAGCTTTTCCAGTACCTGCTCATAACCCTGCGCGGTAGCTGGCGTATAGCCACCCAACGCATCCAATTCCGCCAACTTCACCGGCAACCCGGCCACCAGGGTTTCGGCCAAGCGAGGTCGCAACGGCGGCTCGCTGAACACGCAAGTCTTGCCCACTTCCTGCAAACGCGCGCGCATCGCCGCTACGTGCTGCGCGCCCGGCTGCACTTCGGCGGCCACGCTGAACACGCCAGCATGCTTCAAACCGTACGCCTCTTCGAAGTAATCAAAGGCTTCGTGGAACACGAAATAAGGTTTGCCATCAACGCCCGCCAAACGCTGCTTCAGGCGCGCATCCAGCGCGTTCAGGCGTTCTTCGAAGGCCTTCGCATTGCTCTGATAACGCTCGGCATTGGCTGGGTCGGCAGCGCTCAGATCGGCCGCCATCCGAGCGGCGATCACACGTGCATTGACCGTGGACAGCCACAGGTGCGCATCCACACTGCCTGGGCGGTGATCGTGATCATGTTCGTCGGCTTCATCGGCATGAGAGTGGCTATCTTCGCCGAAGACGCGCAGTTTCATGCCTGGTAGGTCCTGCACGGCCACCGTTGGCGCCGTACGGCCTTTGAGCACACGCGGCAAAAACGTTTCCATGTCCGGCCCGATCCAGTACAGCAGGTCCACCGACTGCACACGCCGTACGTCGGATGGGCGCAAAGCGAAGTTGTGCGGCGACGCCCCCGGCGGCAGCAATACCTCTGGAACAGCCACGCCGTCCTGCACGGCAGCGGCAATCAGTTGCAAGGGCTTGATGCTCGTCAGCACCTTGACCTCCGCCTGAGCGGCACCCGCAACGAATAAACTGGTGACAAATACGACAAAAACGGGAAAAAGTCGGGACACGATGACCACTCGATGGCGTAGGAACGGGTAACATAATAACGTCTCTATCAAATATCTGTCGCCGCTCATGCCTAAAACACCGCTTGCCAGCCGTCCCCACGACCACTCTCACTGCGTGCACACCGCATTGTCAGAGGCCGACACCCTGTGCGCAAAGAAAGGCTTGCGCCTGACCGCCTTGCGTCGCCGGGTGCTGGAGCTGGTGTGGCAAAGCCACAAGCCTTTGGGCGCGTACGACATTCTCGGCGTCCTCAGCGAGCAGGACGGCCGCCGCGCCGCGCCGCCCACCGTTTACCGTGCGTTGGATTTCCTGCTGGAAAACGGCCTGGTGCACCGTATCGCCTCGCTTAACGCCTTTGTCGGTTGCAACCACCCGGAGCACGCGCATCAGGGCCAGTTCCTGATCTGCCGCGAGTGCCACGCCGCCATTGAGCTTGAACAAAAAAGCATCAGCGACGCCATTATCAAAAGCTCTGCCGACGTCGGCTTCAAGGTCGAAGGGCAAACGGTCGAAGTGGTCGGCCTGTGCGCAGGCTGCCAGGGGGTTTGATGAGCAATGCGTTAATCCGCCTGGAGCAGGTCGGGGTCACGTTCGCCGGGCAAAACGTGCTGGAGAACATCGCACTGAGCGTGGAACCGGGGCAAATCGTCACCCTGATCGGCCCCAACGGCGCTGGCAAGACAACCTTGGTGCGCGCCGTGCTCGGGCTGCTCAAGCCCCACAGCGGCACGGTTTGGCGCAAGCCCAAGCTGCGCGTGGGCTATATGCCGCAAAAGCTGCACGTGGACCCGACATTGCCGCTCTCCGTATTGCGCTTCCTGCGCCTGGTGCCTGGCGTAGACCGCGCCCGCGCCCAGGCCGCGCTTAAGGAAGTCGGCGCCGAACACGTCATCGACAACCCGGTGCAAAGTATTTCCGGCGGCGAAATGCAGCGCGTGCTGCTGGCCCGTGCCTTGCTGCGCGAGCCCGAGCTGCTGGTACTCGATGAGCCCGTGCAAGGCGTCGATGTCGCCGGCCAGGCCGAGCTGTACAGCCTGATCACCCGCCTGCGCGACCGCCATGGTTGCGGCGTACTGATGGTCTCCCACGACTTGCACCTGGTCATGAGCACCACCGACCAAGTGGTCTGTCTCAACCGCCACGTGTGCTGCTCCGGCCACCCGGAACAGGTCAGTGGCGACCCGGCGTTCGTGGAGCTGTTCGGCAAGAACGCCCAGAGCCTGGCGATCTACCATCACCACCATGACCACGCCCATGACCTGCATGGCGCCGTCGTCGATACCCCCCACGTTCATGGAGATAGCTGCAAGCATGGCTGATTTTCTGCTCTACGCCCTGCTGGCAGGCTTGGCTTTGGCACTGGTGGCGGGCCCATTGGGCTCGTTCGTGGTCTGGCGACGCATGGCCTATTTCGGCGACACCTTGTCCCATGCCGCCTTGCTGGGCGTGGCCATGGGCTTTCTGCTGGATGTAAGCCCGGCCATCGCCGTGACCGTCGGCTGCCTGCTGCTAGCCGTGCTGCTGGTGACCCTGCAGCAACGCCAGCCACTGGCCTCCGACACCCTGCTGGGCATCCTCGCACCCAGCACCTTGTCCCTGGGCCTGGTGGTGCTGAGCTTCATGCATGAAGTGCGCATCGACCTGATGGCCTACCTGTTCGGTGACCTGCTGGCGATCAGCCCGACCGACCTGGCCTGGATCCTCGGCGGCAGCGCTGCGGTGCTGGTGTTGCTGGTGGCCCTGTGGCGCCCGTTGCTGGCGATCACCGTGCATGAAGAACTGGCCAAGGTAGAAGGCTTGCCCGTCGCAGGCCTGCGTATGGCCTTGATGTTGCTCATCGCCGTGGTGATTGCTGTCGCGATGAAAATTGTCGGCGTATTGTTGATCACGTCGCTGCTGATCATTCCAGCCGCCGCTGCCCAGCGCCACGCTCGCTCTCCGGAGCAGATGGCAATTGGCGCCAGCCTCCTGGGGATGCTTGCAGTGTGTGGTGGCCTGGCGCTGTCCTGGTTCAAGGACACACCGGCCGGGCCGTCGATTGTGGTTACGGCGGCCGCCCTGTTTCTGCTGAGTTTTGTCCTGCCCCGTCGAGGGGTGTAGACTTGCTCGCTTTTTGCGCAAATAGAGAGTCGCAGGAATGAAGCCGTTCACCTCCCGTTATCTGCTCCTTGCCGCATTTTCACTGCTGCTGGGCGCCTGCCAAAGTACGCCGCCCGCTGCCCCCCAGGCTCCGGATCCGCGGGCTGCGGCCATCGCGCAGCTGGAACAAAACCTGGCCAGCAGCGAATTGGCCACCGCCGAAGACCAACTGGCTGCATTGCAGGCCCAATCGCCCAACGACCCGGCACTTGAGGCCTACCAGCGTCAATTGGCCGAAGCCTACCTGCAGCGCAGCCAGATCGTGCTGCAAAAAGGCGACGTCAACGCGGCCGCCACGGCCCTGAGCCGTGCCCGCGCTTTGATGCCCAAGGCCCCTGCGCTGACCGGTGGCGTCAACAGCGCCATCAGCCATGCGCGCAAAGCCGAATTGGACCAGGCAGAAGCTGCGTTGAAAGCCGCTGAGGCCAAGCCTGCCGCCAAGGTCATCGACCCGGCAGCGCCGAGCACCACCGTGGCGCTGAACCTTGCGGATGTTGAAGACATGCGCCATCAGTTGGACGCCATCGCCACCGATGTGGTGAATTACCAGTGCGACGTCAGCATCCAGGTGCCACGCACCCAGGATTACCCGTGGCTGGCCACGTTACTGACCAAGCGGGTCAAGCGGATTGATTCGGGGTATGACCTGAAGATTCACCGGCAAATCCTGAAACAAATTCCGGCGCAGGTTGTGCTGATTCCGCGCAAGGCGGACTAAAAGCATCGCAGGCAAGCCAGCTCCCACATTTGAACAGTGTGAGAGCTGGCTTGCCTACGATGACGATCTAACAAACAACCGATAAGTTAAGCCGGAATCGCCTTGGATTTCGGCTCACGCGCCCACACTCGATGCTGGGCAATGGCCGCAAAGAAGGCCTTGAACGCCTTGGCATCCGCGCCCACGATCAACCCCGCATCCGCCTCCAGTTTCAGCAGGTCCAGCAACGGCTTCACATCGCTGGCTACCGCAATCGCCTTCAGGTGTTTGTAGGCTTCCAGTACGTAATGCAACGCCACGCCATCACCGCTCAGCGCCTTCACGGACTCTTTGCCACCCGGGATAAACACTGCGTCTAAGGCAATGGACGGCATGCCTTCCATTGAGGCGTCGACCGGCAGCGTCTTGCCCTGCGCGGTGGTCACCGGCGCCGAAGTAGGCCCCAGCAACTTGGCATGGGCGCCTTCAGCTTCAAGCGCGGCTTTTAACGCGTCAATGGCCGCACCATCAACGCCGTTGGCTGCCAGAATCGCCACTTTGCGCGTTTTGATATCGCCCGACAGCAAGTTTACCTGGCTCAAGGCAGGCGATTCTTTCAACGACGTTTCACGGGCTGGCACGGTGCCCTTGGTCGGCGCCGGCAAGCCCAGGTTCTGCGCAACGCGCTTGGCCAGCTCCAGGTCGATATTGGCCAGAATCTCGTTGACCTGGCGCGCACGGATGAACTCGCGCTCCACCTTGCCCAGTTCGAAGCTATAGGCCGCGATGATGTGCTCTTTCTCGTGGTGGCTCATGCTGTTGTAGAACAGCGTCGCCTGGGAGAAATGGTCACCGAAGGATTCGCTGCGCTCACGCACTTTGTTGGCATCGACGCGCTCGTAGTAGGACTCAAAGCCACCATCGGTAGGACCGGCAGGGGTTTCTTTCGGCCAACCACCATCAATAGAGTTTGGCTCGTAGGACGCACGACCCTTATCAATCACGGTGCGATGCTGAGCGTCGCGCTGGCCGTTATGAAAAGGCACGACAGGCCGGTTGATTGGAATCTCATGAAAGTTCGGCCCGCCCAGTCGGCTGATCTGGGTATCGGTGTAGGAAAACAGACGGCCCTGCAGCAATGGGTCGTTGGTGAAGTCGATGCCCGGCACGATGTGACCCGGGCAGAACGCAACCTGCTCGACTTCAGCGAAGAAGTTGTCCGGGTTACGGTTGAGCACCATTTTGCCCAGCGGCGTGATCGGTACCAGTTCTTCTGGAATGATCTTGGTCGGGTCGAGCAAGTCGAAATCAAACTTGTGCTCGTCTTCTTCGGCCACGATCTGTACGCCCAGCTCCCACTCGGGGTAATCGCCGCTTTCAATCGCTTCCCACAGGTCACGACGGTGGTAGTCCGTATCTTTACCGGCCAGCTTTTGCGCCTCATCCCATACCAGCGAGCAGGTGCCGACTGTTGGACGCCAGTGGAACTTCACGAAGCTGGACTTACCTTCGGTATTGATCAAACGGAAGGTGTGTACCCCAAAGCCCTGCATGGCGCGCAGGCTTTTTGGAATGGCGCGGTCGGACATGGCCCAGATCACCATGTGCGCGGATTCCGGTTGCAGCGAAACAAAGTCCCAGAACGTATCGTGGGCCGAACCGCCGGTAGGAATCTCGTTATGAGGCTCGGGTTTCACCGCGTGGACGAAGTCAGGAAATTTGATCGCATCCTGGATGAAGAACACCGGCATGTTGTTGCCCACCAGGTCGAAGTTGCCTTCGTCGGTGAAGAACTTCACGGCAAAACCGCGCACGTCACGCACGGTGTCGCCGGAACCACGCGGGCCCTGCACCGTGGAAAAACGTGCGAACACCGGGGTTTTATGCTCAGGCGTGCGCAGGAAACCTGCCTTGGTCAGCGCCGAATGGTCGCCGTAACTCTGGAAATAGCCATGGGCCCCCGTACCACGGGCATGCACGATGCGCTCGGGGATACGCTCATGGTCAAAGTGCGTGATCTTTTCACGCATGATGAAGTCTTCCAGCAGCGAAGGGCCGCGGGCACCGACTTTCAGGCTGTTTTGGTTGTCGGAAATCTTCACGCCCTGGTTGGTGCGCAGGGCCTGGCCGGTCGCGTCGGAACGGAATTCTTCCAACGCCTGCAGCTTGGCGTTGGTGTTGCCACGGTCCAGGGTATCAGTGCCCGCGAGTTCACTCTTCGGCGGGGTGGCTGGCTTCTTGGTACTCATCAGTCAAAACTCCTTATTCAAAGTGGCCAGAGCGGTCCCCGGCTCGTTTGAGCAAAACCCCAGGCACGGCACCTGGGAAATCGAGTTGCTTAAGTAGTGACTGACTTGGTTTTGCACCGTTCCTTTTTTATGACCTTTGATCGCGTTATTGCCAAATGACTGGATGAATACGAAATAAATGCTAAGAAACGCTATACGGACAGGCTAAAATGCGCGCCCGGCTAACCGCTGATCCCTTTTCAATGCGCCCCACAAGGTTCGCTACGTGATCGAGTTTCAAAACGTCCATAAAACCTACCGCGTCGCCGGTAAGGATATCCCCGCCCTGCACCCCACCAGCCTGCGCGTCGAGAACGGCCAGGTGTTTGGCCTGATTGGCCACTCGGGTGCCGGTAAAAGCACCCTGTTGCGCCTGATCAACCGTCTGGAAGAGCCCAGTGGCGGCCAGATCAAGGTGGATGGCGAAGAAGTCACTGCGCTGGACGCCAACGGCCTGCGGCGCTTTCGCCAGCAGGTCGGGATGATCTTCCAGCACTTCAACTTGCTGGCGTCCAAGACCGTGGCCGACAACGTCGCGCTGCCGCTGACGCTCGCCGGTGAACTGTCGCGCAAGGAAATCGACCAGCGTGTGGCTGAGCTGCTCGCCCGCGTCGGCTTGTCGGACCACGCCAAGAAGTACCCGGCGCAGTTGTCCGGCGGCCAGAAACAGCGCGTCGGCATCGCCCGAGCCCTGGCGACCAAGCCAAAAATCCTGCTTTGTGACGAAGCCACCAGCGCCCTCGACCCGCAAACCACGGCGTCGGTCCTGCAACTGCTGGCCGAGATCAACCGCGAGTTGAACCTGACCATCGTGTTGATCACCCATGAAATGGACGTGATCCGCCGCGTATGCGACCAGGTCGCCGTCATGGACGCCGGGGTAATCGTCGAGCAAGGCTCGGTGGCCGACGTGTTCCTGCACCCCAAGCACCCGACCACCAAGCGCTTCGTACAAGAAGCCGAACAGGTGGACGAAGGCGAGCAGCGCGACGACTTTGCCCATGTGCCAGGCCGTATCGTGCGCCTGACGTTCCAAGGGGACGCGACCTATGCGCCACTGCTGGGTACCGTCGCACGGGAAACCGGTGTGGACTACAGCATTCTTGCCGGTCGTATCGACCGCATCAAAGACATCCCTTACGGGCAACTGACCCTCGCCGTCACCGGCGGTGACATGGAAGCCGCGTTCGCACGCTTCACCGCCGCCGACGTTCACATGGAGGTCCTGCGCTGATGGACGTTTTCCTGAGTTTCTTCGCCAATATCGACTGGTCTGAAATCTGGCTCGCCACCGGCGACACCATGACCATGCTGTTCGGCTCGCTGTTCTTCACCGTGCTACTGGGGCTGCCCCTGGGCGTGCTGTTGTTCCTGACCAGCCCGCGCCAGCTGTTCGAACAAAAAGGCCTGTACGCGCTGTTGTCGCTGATCGTGAATATCTTGCGCTCGCTGCCATTCATCATCCTGTTGATCGTGATGATTCCGTTCACGGTACTGATCACCGGCACGTCGCTGGGTGTCGCCGGCGCGATCCCACCACTGGTCGTCGGTGCCACGCCATTCTTTGCTCGCCTGGTGGAAACCGCCCTGCGCGAAGTGGACCGTGGCATCATCGAAGCCACCCAGGCCATGGGCGCCACCACCCGCCAGATCATCACCAATGCCCTATTGCCCGAGGCCCGCCCTGGCATCTTCGCGGCGATTACGGTGACGGCGATTACACTGGTTTCCTACACCGCGATGGCTGGTGTGGTCGGTGCTGGCGGCCTGGGCGACCTGGCAATCCGTTTTGGCTACCAGCGTTTCCAGACCGATGTGATGGTGGTCACTGTGGTGATGCTGTTGATTCTGGTGCAAATTCTGCAAACCGTCGGCGACCGGCTGGTGGTGCACTTTTCTCGTAAATAACGGCCATTGCCGGCACATAGCCGGCAGATGCCCGAACAAGGAGCTTGCTGGATGAAAAAACTACTGGTTGCTTTCGCCGCCGTGGCTGCGTTTTCCGCCCACGCCGAGACCATTACGGTCGCTGCTTCGCCGGTGCCTCACGCCGAAATCCTCGAATTCGTGAAGCCTGCCCTGGCCAAAGAAGGCGTGGATCTGAAGGTCAAAGTCTTCACCGACTACGTGCAGCCGAACGTACAGGTGGCTGAAAAGCGCCTGGATGCCAACTTCTTCCAGCACCAGCCGTACCTGGATGAATTCAACAAGGCCAAAGGCACTCACCTGGTGAGCGTCGGCGCTGTGCACCTGGAACCTCTGGGCGCTTACTCCAGCAAGTACAAAAAACTGGCCGACCTGCCTGACGGCGCCAACGTGGTGATCCCGAACGACGCCACCAACGGCGGCCGTGCGCTGTTGCTGCTGGCCAAGAACGGCCTGATCACCCTGAAGGACCCGACCAACATCCTGTCGACCATCAAGGACATCACCGGCAACGATAAAAACCTGAAATTCCGCGAACTGGAAGCCGCCACCCTGCCGCGCGTGCTGACCCAGGTCGACCTGGCGCTGATCAACACCAACTACGCCCTGGAAGCCAAGCTGGACCCATCCAAGGATGCCCTGGTGATCGAAGGCAGCGACTCGCCTTACGTGAACATCCTGGTGACCCGCGAAGACAACAAGGATGCGGACGCGGTGAAGAAGCTGGTTGCAGCCCTGCACACGCCTGAAGTGAAGAAATTCATCGAAGAGAAGTACAAAGGCGCGATCAAGCCAGCGTTCTGATCTCTCCTGACCTGATCGTTCCCACGCTCCGCGTGGGAACGCCTCTTGTGACGCTCTGCGTCACGCTTGGGGACGCAGAGCGTCCCTAACTGCATTCCCACGCAGAGCGTGGGAACGATCATCAGGTGCTCACTTGCGCTGCAGCAACCCCGGCAACTGCGCCACCAGTTTCTGGTTGTTCAACGGCGCACGAATAAACCCACGCTGAGTACCATCCGGGCCGATCAGTGCCAGGTTACCGCTGTGGTCGACTGTATAGTTCGGCTTGCTGGTATCCGCCGGAATGAAGGGAATGCTCACCGCATTCGAGACCTTCTGCACATCCTCCACGTTAGCGCCAGTCAGGCCTTGGAACTGTGGGTCGAAGTAACCCAGGTACTGCTTGAGCTGCGCCGGGGTATCGCGGTGTGGATCGACGCTGACCAGGATCACCTGCAACTTGTCCACAGCCTCTTTGGGCAGCTCACTCTTGATCTGGCGAAGCTGGGCGAGGGTGGTCGGGCAGATATCCGGGCAGAAGGTGTAACCGAAAAACAGCAGGCTCCACTTGCCCTTCAACTCATTGACCACCACCGGCTGGCCTTCCTGGTCGGTCATGGTCACCGTTGGCAACTGGCGGCTTTGCGGCAGCAGAATGATGCCAGCGTCGATCAGCGCAGTGGGATCGCCCTGGCCTTTGCCCGAGAGCACTTTGTTGACGGTCAGGCCCATGATCAACGCCACCAGGGCCACGAGGATGAAGACGGTTTTTTGAGTTCGAGTCATAGGTTCAACAATAAGTAGTGGTCTACGAGCAGGGCGATAAACAGCAGCAGCAAGTACCAGATAGAGTACTTGAACGTGTTGATCGCCGCGTGCGGCTGGCTGCCACGGTACAACACCCAAGCCCATTGCAGAAAGCGCGCACCCAATACCAGCGCACAGCCCAGGTAGAGCAGCCCGCTCATGTGGATAACGTAGGGCATCAGGCTCACCGCCAGCAGGGCGAAGGTGTACAGCAGGATATGCACCTTGGTGTAGTGTTCGCCATGGGTGACCGGCAGCATCGGGATGTCGGCCTTGGCGTATTCCTCTTTGCGGTGAATGGCCAGGGCCCAGAAATGTGGCGGAGTCCAGGCGAAGATGATCAGCACCAGCAGCAAGGGTTCGGCACTCACATGCCCAGTAACAGCCACCCAACCCAACAGCGGCGGCGCCGCACCGGCCAGACCGCCGATGACGATATTCTGCGGCGTTGCTCGCTTGAGAAAGCCGGTATAGATCACCGCATAACCCAGCAGCGAAGCCAAGGTCAGCCAGGCCGCCAGCGGGTTGGTGAACGCCAGCAGCAGGGCCAATCCTGCAATACTCAGGAACAACGCAAACGCTAACGCCGCCATCGGCGAGACACGCCCCTCAGCCATCGGCCGCTTGTGAGTGCGCGCCATCACGGCATCAATCCGTCGATCGACCACATGGTTCACCGCCGCCGCGCCGCCGGCACACAGGGCAATGCCGAGGTTGCCGAACACCAGCACTGTCCAGGGCACCCCGGCGCGGGTGGCAAGGAACATGCCCACCAGCGAAGTAATCAGCATCAGCACCACTACTTTGGGCTTGGTCAGCTCCAAATAGTCACGCCAGATCGCCCGGTCGCGACGTGCGCCGATCACGGTCGCCATGGCAGCTCTCCTTTAAGGGTGATAAGGCCCGACACCTGTTTGCGCGGGATAAAACGCCAGCCGAACAGGCGCGGGTGACGCACCCGAACCAGGCTGGTGCGCGCGTGATAATTGACCAGCACCAGCGTCAACAACAACGCTGCCCCGCCGGCGTTGTGTGCGACCGCCACCGGCAGGGGCAAGCCGAACGCCACATTGCTCACCCCCAGGCAGATCTGCGCAGCCAGGGCGATCAACAGCAGGCCGGCCAGGCGCGTCATCCCTACTGCTCGCAGTTGCCAGGCCAAACCGAGCAGCACGAGCGTGACCAGCACGGCGCCGATGCGATGCGTCAGGTGGATAGCAGTGCGCGCCTCGCTGTCGAGCTGCCCGCCCAGGTAATTGGGGCCGATGTGCTGGGTCAGGTGAAAACCATTGGCGAAGTCTGCCGTCGGCCACCATTGGCCATGACAGGTGGGCAAATCGATACAGGCCACCGCCGCGTAGTTGGAACTGACCCAGCCGCCCAGGGCGATCTGCCCGATCACCAGCACCAGGCCCGCCGTCGCCCAATATTGCAGGCGCTTGGGCACGACCAGCGCCGGTAGTACGCCGGACAGCCGCAGGGTCAGCAGAAACAGCAGGCTCAAGGTCGCAAAGCCGCCCAAAAGGTGCCCTGTGACCACTTGCGGCCAGAGCTTCAAGGTCACGGTCCACATGCCAAACGCCGCTTGGGCGAACACCACCGCCAGCAGGAACAGCGGAAGCTTCACGGGCTGGCCCGGATCACGTCGATGACGCCACGAACGCGCCGCCAGCAGCGCGATCAACAGGCCCAGGCTGCCCGCGAAGTAGCGATGGGTCATCTCGGCCCAGCCTTTGTCGGCCTCCACCGGCGTGTCGGGAAAGTGCAACTCGGCATGGGCCAGTTGGGCTTCGCTTTGCGGCACGCTGATAAAGCCATAGCAGCCCGGCCAGTCCGGACAGCCGAGGCCGGCGTGGGTCAGGCGGGTATAGGCACCGAGCAGCACGACAAACAACGCCAGTAACGTGGCAAACAGCGCGAGGCGAAATCCAGGCTTGGCCATGAGGGTGCCCTTATCCGATGTTCGACAGTTTCAGCAGCAAGCGCAGATCGTTGAGCAAGTCCTTGCCCTTGACCTTGGCGTCGTAGCGCAGCACCAAATTGCCGTGGGGGTCGACGATCCACAGTTGCGCATCGCCGGGCGCGGCAGCGTTCCTGGTAAAGGACGACACATCCAGCGGGTAGCGCTGCAGCTGTGGATATTCGGCTTTGAGCTTGGCCTCGTATTCGCCGCTCAACGGTTGCGCACCCGCCAGGGCATGGCTGGCACGGGATGCATCACGGCCAAGGCTGATCTGCAGCTGGCGCGCCAGGTAGACCAGTTGCTGGCAATTGGCAGCACAGGCGGTGGGGGCGGTGACCAGCAGTTGCCAGCGCTGTTCATCGGCCTGCACGCCGATGTCGGCGCGGGTCTGGCCGTTGCCAATCAGTTCGCCGTGATAGCTGCGGCTGTCCGGCACCCAGAACTGCAATTTGTACATGAAGGTGGCCAGCACCATCGGGCCGATCACCATCATCAGGATCAAAATCAGCTGCCAGCGCCCCTTGCGCCGATCAGGCGTGTCAGATGTGCTGGGTGGATTCATGGCCGCTCCCATGGGGCTTCTCCTTTTTGTTATGCCATCCGAGGTAGAGGTAAAGCGCCAGCAACGCCATGGCCATGGCGAACCATTGCACAGCGTAGGCCAGGTGTTTTTCCGGGCCCATGGCGACGACGGGCCAGCTGGTTTCGTAGGTACCGGGGCCCGCTTCGGCGCGCAGTTCATAGTCAAAACCGCTGCGCCCCAGTTCGTCCCACAGGGCGGCGGGGTGCAGTGCGGTAAGCAGGCGCGGCCATTGCGTGCTGGCCGGGTCGGCATGCAGTTGGAAGGTCTCGCCTGGGGCGACGTACACCCAGGCGTCGAGGTTCAGCGTCTGTTCAGGAGTAGTAAAGGCGGGCGCGATACGCCGGTCCGGCCAGGGCAGCCAGCCGCGATTGAGCAACAGCCACAGGCCGCTGGCCTGGTCATGAAAGGGTTGCAGCAACTCGACACCGGCCTTGCCGTCACGCATGCGGTTATCCAGCAATACGCTGTGTGCACCATCCAGTTGCCCGCGAAGGTGAACGCGACGGAAGGCTGGATCAGCCATGTCTTTGAGCTGAGCACTGCTGACCGGCTCGGCGGCGCGGCGCTCGGCATAACGGTCTACCAACAGTTGCTTTTCGTGCCCGCGGGACAATTGCCAAAACCCCAGGCCCACCATCAACGGCAGCAACACCAGTACCACCAGCGTCGGCGCGATGCCCTGACGAAAGCGTTGCATGGCACTGGCTATACTCGATCTCATCGCCCCTCCCCAATTAGCCCGGAGCCAGACCATGCTCAAAGCCGCCATTGCCCTGATGCTGATCGCGACCGTCGTGAGCCTGTTCAGTGGCTTGTTCTTCCTGGTCAAGGACGAGGGCAACTCCAACCGCCTCGTCACTGCCTTGACCGTGCGTGTCACCCTGGCCGTGATCACCGTGGGCTTGATCGCCTGGGGCTTTTTCAGCGGCCAATTGGTCTCTCATGCGCCGTGGTAAGCGGCGTCAGAGCACATAGACAAAGAAAAACAGCCCGATCCACACCACGTCCACAAAGTGCCAATACCAACTGGCCGCCTCGAAACCGAACTGGTGCTCGGCATTGAAATGCCCGCGCAGGATGCGCATCAGCATCACAAACAGAATGATGGTGCCGATGGTCACGTGGGCGCCGTGAAAGCCCGTGAGCATGAAGAACGTCGCGCCGTACACGCCTGAACCCAGGGTTAGGCCCAACTCTTTGTAGGCGTGGATGTATTCCTCGGCCTGGAATCCAAGAAACGCCAAGCCCAGCAGCACGGTGATCGCCAGCCAGAGTTTCAGTGCGCCACGATGGCCTTTGCGCAGGGCATGGTGGGCAATGGTGATGGTCACGCTGGAACTCACCAGCAGGATGGTATTGACCAATGGTAGGCCCCAGGGGCTGATGGTGCCTTTGGGCGCAGGGTAGAGCTTGGGGTCGGGGTTGTTCAGCAGGGGCCAGGCAAACTCGAAGTTCGGCCACAGCATGTGCGCAATGCCCTTGGGCCCCTCGCCCGCCAACCAAGGCCCAGCCCAGACGCGCACGTAGAACAGCGCACCAAAAAAGGCGATGAAGAACATCACCTCCGAAAAGATGAACCAGGTCATGCCCCAGCGGAACGAGCGGTCCATCTGGGCGCTGTACAGCCCAGCACGACTTTCCTTGATCACCGCGCCAAACCAGCCAAACAGCATGTAGGCCAGCAGCAAACCGCCGACGAAAAAGATCCACGGCCCGTGGGATTCAGGGCGCGCGGCCTTCAAGTCGTTGAACCACACGGCCAGGCCATACACGGTGACCAGCAGGCCAATCGTGGCAATTATTGGCCATTTGCTTTGCGCTGGTACGTAGTACGTATCATGAGTCGACATGTATTCGCTCTCCTGATTGAGGGGGCAAACAGTAGCTAGCCCCCGGTCCTGACGGCCACGGGCGGCTGGCGCGCAGTGATATCGAACAGCGTGTACGCCAGGGTCAAATGCTTCACATCCGTGGGCATCGCTCGGTCGACGATGAAACGTACGGGCATCTCAATGCGCTCACCGGGCTGCAACACTTGCTGGGTGAAGCAAAAGCATTCGGTCTTGTGGAAGTACATCGCCGCTTCGGCCGGGGAAATACTGGGTATCGCCTGGGCGGTCATCGGCTTATCAGTGGGGTTGTAGGCCACGAACAGCATCTCGTTGACTGCTCCGGGGTTGACCACAATCTCATCGGCCTTGGAGTGAAATTCCCAGACCATGTCGATGGCGTTGGTGGACAGAAACTGCACCCGCACTTGGCGCGAGGGGTCAACCATTTGCTCACCCTCGTACTGCCCGGCGGTCTTGCCGTTGATGCCGAACGCCTTGCACATCACGTCGTAGATCGGCACGAGGGCGAAGCCGAAGGCGAACATTGCCAGCACCAGGATCAGCAGGCGGGTGACCAGGCGCTTGAGCGGTACGGACTCAGCCATGGTGCCCACCTGGCTTTGGACTTTCTGTGGGAGCTGGCTTGCCTGCGATGAGGGCCTGAGGGCTGGTAGATTCAGTGCCTGACCTACCGCCATCGCGGGCAAGCCCGCTCCCACAGGGGGAGTATAGGGAGGGCTTCATTTGACCTCCGGCGGCGTGGTGAAGGTGTGATACGGCGCCGGCGAGGGCACGCTCCACTCCAGGCCTTCGGCGCCATCCCACGGTTTGGCCGGCGCAGGCGGGCCGCCACGGATGCACTTGATGACAATGAACAGGAAGAAGATCTGCGTGGCGCCGAACATGAAGGCACCAATGGACGAGACCATATTGAAGTCAGCGAACTGCAGGTTGTAGTCCGGCACTCGGCGCGGCATACCGGCCAGCCCCACAAAGTGCATGGGGAAGAACGCCATGTTCATGCCCACGAAAGACAACCAGAAGTGCAGCTTGCCCAAGGTTTCGTCGTACATGTGGCCGGTCCATTTAGGCAGCCAGTAGTAGGCCGAAGCGAAGATCCCGAAGATCGCGCCGGGCACCAGTACGTAATGGAAATGCGCCACCACAAAGTAGGTGTCGTGGTACTGGAAGTCCGCCGGGGCAATCGCCAGCATCAGCCCGGAGAAGCCGCCGATGGTGAACAGGATCACAAAGGCCACCGCAAACAACATCGGCGTCTCGAACGTCAGTGAGCCTTGCCACATGGTGCTGACCCAGTTGAACACCTTCACGCCCGTAGGCACGGCGATCAGCAAGGTGGCGTACATGAAGAACAGCTCACCCACCAGCGGAATGCCCACCACAAACATGTGGTGCGCCCACACGATGAACGACAGGAACGCGATGCTCGCGGTGGCGTAGACCATCGAGGTGTAGCCGAACAGCGGCTTGCGCGAGAAGGTGGGGATGATCGAGCTGACCGCGCCAAAGGCCGGCAGGATCATGATGTACACCTCGGGATGCCCGAAGAACCAGAACACATGCTGGAACAGCACGGGATCGCCACCACCGGCCGCGCTGAAGAAGCTGGTGCCGAAGTGGATATCCATCAGCATCATGGTCACGCAGCCCGCCAGTACCGGCATCACCGCGATCAGCAGGAACGCGGTGATCAGCCAGGTCCACACGAACAGCGGCATTTTCATCAGGGTCATGCCCGGCGCACGCAGGTTAAGGATGGTGGCGACCACGTTGATGGCGCCCATGATCGAACTGATGCCCATCAGGTGGATGGCAAAGATAAAGAACGTCACGCTTTCCGGGGCATAGGTGGTCGAGAGCGGGGCGTAGAAGGTCCAACCGAAATTCGGCCCGCCGCCGGGCGTGAACAAGGTGGACACCAGCAGCAGGAACGCCGCCGGCAGCAGCCAGAAGCTGAAATTGTTCATGCGCGGCAGGGCCATGTCCGGCGCGCCGATCATCAACGGGATCATCCAATTGGCCAGGCCGACAAACGCCGGCATCACCGCGCCGAATACCATGATCAGGCCGTGCATGGTGGTCATCTGGTTGAAGAACGCCGGCTGCACGATCTGCAGGCCCGGCTGGAACAACTCGGCGCGGATCACCATGGCGAACGAGCCGCCGAGCAGGAACATGGTGAAGGCGAACCACAGGTACATGGTGCCGATGTCTTTGTGGTTGGTGGTCAGCACCCAGCGCATCAGGCCCTTGGCGGGGCCGTGTGCGTGGTCGGCATGACCATGGTCGATCACGGTGCTCATGGCCGTTCTCCTGCAAGCGAGTGAGCGGGACGATTCAGGGCATTGGCAATGAAAGTCGTCATTTGCTTTCCGCCTGTTTCAGAGCCAGCACGTCTTTGGGCGTGACCATGTCGCCTTTGTTATTGCCCCAGGCGTTACGCTCATAGGTCACCACAGCGGCGATATCCACTTCCGAGAGCTGCTTGCCGAAAGCTGCCATCGCGGTGCCGGGCTTGCCGTGATACACGATGCTCAGATGGTCTTTGGCCGGCCCGGTGGCGATTTTCGAACCCTTGAGCGCCGGGAACATCGGTGGCAAGCCTTGGCCCTCAGCCTGGTGACAGGCCACGCAAGTGGTGTGATAGACCTTGTCGCCACGCGCCACCAGTTCGTCCAGCGTCCACTCCTTGGAGGTCAACTCCTTGAGCTTAGCGGCCTCCTCCTTGCGCTCGCCCAGCCAGGTGTCGTAGTCGGCCTTGGACTTGACCTCCACCACGATGGGCATGAAGCCATGGTCCTTGCCACACAGTTCGGCGCACTGACCACGGTAGATGCCGGGCTTCTCGACGCGGGTCCAGGCTTCGTTGACGAAGCCAGGGATAGCATCGCGCTTGACCGCAAAGGCCGGCACCCACCAGGAGTGGATCACATCGGCGGCGGTCACCAGAAAGCGCACCTTGGCGCCCACCGGCAATACCAGCGGCTGGTCGACTTCCAACAGGTAGTGCTCGCCCTTGGTGGCCTGGTTATGGATCTGCTCGGCGGGTGTGGCCAGGTTGCTGAAGAACTCCACATCCTGGCCCAGGTATTTGTAGTGCCACTTCCACTGATAGCCGGTGACCTGGATATCGATATCCGACTCACTGCTGTCGTAGATGTTGATCAGGGTCTTGGTGGCCGGAATGGCCATGGCCACCAGGATCAGCAAGGGCACCACGGTCCAGAGGATTTCCACGGTGGTACTTTCGTGGAACTTCGCCGCTACCTGGCCCGTAGACCGGCGGTGCAGGATCATCGACCAGAACATCGCGCCAAACACGACGATGCCGATCACCACACAGATCCAGAAAATGGTCATGTGCAGGTCAAACACAGCGTGGCTGACTTCAGTAGCCCCTGGCGCCATATTCGTAGTCCAGGCGGCGTGCGCCTGGCCGAATACCGACCACAACAGGAGGCCCATCCAAACGTGTGGATGTCGCGTCATTGCGGGTTCCCCTTTATGTTTCTTGTTATCCCGCCGGTTTGCACCTGCGGCGAAGGGAGCGGCTTCCATACTGCTTACAACCGCCAAGCCTTGCCTGCGTCATGCAGTTGGGCGTCATCAGCTAATTGCGTACAAAACCGAGTATAGACAGCCGTAGCAACCCCGCAATGTGTGGGGGCAAATCAATAGAAACAGACAGACGGAGCCCGTAAAATGGGCGGCGGAATCGTTTATCCGACGAACGATGGCATTTCGATATAACCCCTGCCTATAACCATGAAATAATTATGACAAATGCGTCTTAGGCGCTCGTATAAACGAACTACCTTATCTTCTCCCTTTTCCTACGCCTGCTTCACTGGAGCCTTCATGAACACCGCCGCATTGCGCGAGCAGATTTCCCGTGCCCATCAACACGAAGCCAGCACCGGCCAGCTCGTCAGCCAGCTGAAAAAACAAGTGCCGCACCTGCATTCGTCCATCGCCTTGGCTGACGGTGATCGCAACATGGTCATGACCCGTTTTGTGACCGCTTACATCGATCTGGTTCCTGACTTGCTCGACGCCGCCAATGACGTGGCCCGTGAGGCCGGGATTGAAAGCCAGATCAAACCGGTACTGAAAATCGCTGAACATTTCTTCCTGCAGCCGCCAGCGATTCTGGCCGGCCACGACGGCCTTGATGGCCTGCTGGATGAGGCCTACCTGGCGCATCGCCTGGTCGAAGAAGTGAACGATCTGTATATCAAGCATTTTGGCCAGCCGCTGATTCCAGCGGATACCACCGTGGCCAACGTGATCGCCCATCAACTGATCGGTGAAGACTTCGCCAACCAATTGGATGAAGCCGTGCACCTGGCGGTGGATGAGATGCTTAACGAGGAAAGCTTTGCGCTGGAATCGGTCGAGGCCTATCGCGAACAGCTCAAGAGCCCGCAGACCGAAGCGTCCTGGAAGCGCTGGCCATGCCTGTCGCGCCAGCTTGGGGTTGAGCTGTCGCTGGATCAACCTGCGTAAATCGTCCGGCTTACAAAGATCAACTGTGGGAGCCGGGCTTGCCCGCGATTGGCGGAGTATCAGCCAACAGATTAGTTGACTGAACCAGCGCCATCGCGGGCAAGCCCGGCTCCCACAGTTTTTTGAGAGATCAGGCAGGCGCTGAGCCGATCCCCACTGTCGTTCTCACCCGACCTTCCAGCCGACGCTTCAAACCGCGAGCCTCGATCACCAACGTCGAGCCCTTGGCCGCATTGGCCCGGCCCCATTCTTCCAGCAACTCCAGGCAAGAGTGGTCGATGTAACTCAAGTTGCTCAACGGCACATGCAGGGTGGTCCCCGCAGGTACCGCCGACAACACTTGAGTCAACGCCGGCACCTTCAGAAAGGTCGCCGCCCCCGTCAAACGCAGCTCCATCTCACCTTCCTGGGGCAGGTCGATCAGACTGACTTTCAGGCGCGACGCCTTGAACGCCAGCTTCACCAATGTAAGCCCAAACCCCACCAGCACACCGGTCAGCAAATCGGTGAAGATGATTGCCAGTGCCGTGGCCGCATAGGTGAACATCGGCATCCGCCCATAGCGGCCCAGCGCCTTGAACGCCTTGATGTCTACCAACTTGATGCCGGTGTACACCAGCACACCCGCCAGGCTCGCGACCGGAATGCTCTGCAGCACGCTCGACAGCAAGAGCACGAAACCCAGCAGCCACAGGCCATGGAACATCGCCGACAGACGCGTGGTTGCCCCGGCCTGGACGTTAGCCGAGCTGCGCACGATCACGCCGGTCATGGGCAAAGCGCCAACCAGACCGCAGAGCATGTTGCCCACCCCTTGGGCCGACAATTCCTTATCGAAATCCGAACGTTGACCACTGTGCATGCGGTCCACTGCTGCAGCAGACAGCAGGGTTTCGGCACTGGCAATAAACGCCACGGCGAATGCCGCGATCAGCAACTGTGGATCCGCCAGGTTCAGCAAGTCGCTGGGGCGCAGCCAGTCGATAGCGTCCGCAAGGTTTTCCGGGACTTCCACGCGCTTGACCTGCAACGCCAGCACCAGGCTGGCAACAGTCGCCAGGCCCACGCCAAGCAACGCGCCAGGCACAAACCGCAGTTGTTGCGGACGGAATTTGTCCCACAGGTACATCACCAACATCGTCGACAAACCAAGTACGCCAGCCTGCCAGCCGAGCCCGCCGCCGAAGGTAGGAATTGCTGCAGCCAGCGCTGCCGGGAATCCTGCGAGGTTATCCAGCCCTGAAGGCTTGGGCGCGCCGTCGAGCATCACATGAACCTGCGACAGCACGATCAACACGCCAATCCCGGCCAACATGCCGTAGACCACCGCCGGCGCGGTGACGCGAAACCAGCAGCCCAGGCGCAAACGCCCGGCAACCAATTGCAGGAAGCCGGCCAGCAACAGGATCGGCCCCAGCATCAGCATGCCGTGCTGGCGCACCAGCTCGAACACCAGCACCGCCAGACCCGCCGCCGGGCCGCTGACTTGCAGCGGCGAGCCGGCCAACCAGCCCACCACCAGGCCGCCGATGATGCCAGTGATCAGGCCCTTGGCCGGCGGCATGCCGGACGCAATCGCGATGCCCATGCACAGTGGCAAGGCGACCAGAAAAACAACCACCGAGGCGAGCAGCTCCCGTGGCAATACAGCTTTCAATTGAGCAGCACGCATGATGACTCTCCCGAGGCATTCGCCGGGCGCGGTAAAGCCTGGCTGCATCCATGGCAGCCACCGCATTACCCGGCAGGGAAGTGTTTTAGAAGCGCGCTTTAGGCGTCGCTGAAGGGATCGGCTCGGTGCCGTTCAGCGGTCGGAACGCCGCTTTGTCCGCATCGTAGGCCCGAATTTCGCTGGTCTCGATGTTGTAGATCCAACCATGGATAAACAAATGACCATTGGCCATGCGCGAAGCCACGGAAGGGTGGGTACGCAAATGTTGCAGTTGGGCGATGACGTTTTCTTCGGTCAGCACCGCCATGCTCTCGCCTTCGTTGGCGCAGTCGCAGTTGTCATGGACCATGGTCTTGGCGACCTCGGCGTGACGCAACCAGGCCTTGACCGTCGGCATCTTTTCCAGACTGTCGGGGTTGAGCACGGCACGCATGGCGCCGCAGTCCGAATGCCCGCACACGATGATGTGCTGTACGCCAAGGGCGAGCACAGCGTATTCGATAGCCGTGGAAACACCGCCGTTCATCTGGCCGTAGGGCGGCACCACGTTACCGACGTTACGGGTCACGAACAGGTCGCCTGGGGAGCTCTGGGTGATCAGCTCGGGCACGATGCGCGAGTCGGCGCAGGTGATGAACATCGCCCGTGGGCTCTGGGCGGTGGCGAGTTTCTTGAAGAGTTCTTCCTGCTGGGGGAAGACGTCGTGATGGAAATGCAAAAAGCCGTCAACGATATGCTGCAGCGCTGCATCGGCGGATTCCGCCACCTGAGGGGCTGAAGCCGACGCAGCCAACGGCTGTTTATCCTTGTCACTCATGATTCATCCTCTTGATCAATGCAGGGGAGGGTTCAGGTCAGTTCGACGCCATGGCGGTGAAATAGTTGTAAAACAAGCACCGGCCAGGCTGCCGACTCATCAGTCACTCGCTGAACAAGGTAAACGTCGAAACTTAACTCAAACTGAATGAACCGCTCTAGAACGCGGGTTTCAGTGATGTCAAAACGCGACTATTCCTACAGCAAAGGTGCACGTCTCTCCCTCAGTCTACAACAAAGCCATCTGCCTGCCCGGTGGGCAAAACGCCGTGCAATCAAGGTTGAACCCTTCCCGCCGATTCAGCCCCAGACGCTTGATCGCCTTGCTGAAACGCTGCGCCAGCAAATCGGCAAACGGCCCTTCACCGCGCATACGCACGCCAAACCGGCTGTCATACACCTCACCCCCGCGTACTTGACGCACCAGGCTCATCACATGGGTTGCTCGCTGGGGGTAATGGGCCGCCAGCCACTCCTCGAACAACGGCGCCACCTCCAACGGCAGGCGCAGCATCATATACGCCGCGCTTTGTGCGCCGGCCGCGTGAGCTTCGGTAAGCAGGCTTTCCAGCTCGCTGTCGTTGATCATCGGGATCATTGGCGAACAAAGCACGCCCACCGGGATGCCTGCGTCACGCATTACCCGAATCGCCCGCAGCCGTGCCTTGGGGGCCGCCGTGCGCGGTTCCAGGATGCGCTTGAGCTCGTCGTCCAGGCTGGTGAGGCTGATCATCACCCCCACCAGGCGCTGGCGGGCCAACTCGGTCAGCAGGTCGAGGTCGCGCAGGATCAGCGAGCCCTTGGTGATGATCGTCACTGGGTGGCGGTAGCGCAGCAGTACTTCAAGGGTTTGCCGGGTGATCCGGTATTCGCGCTCGATTGGCTGGTACGGATCGGTATTGGAACCCAGGTTGATCGGCGCACACACGTAGCCCGGCTTGGACAGCTGCTGTTCCAGCACATCGGCCGCGTTGCTCTTGGCAATCAATCTGGTTTCAAAGTCCAGCCCGGGCGACATGTCCCAATAGGCATGGCTGGGCCGCGCATAGCAGTAGATGCAACCATGTTCACAACCACGATACGGGTTGATCGACCGATCAAACGGCAAGTCCGGCGAGTTGTTGCGGGTGATGATGGTCTTGGCCGTTTCGATACGCACTTCGGTGCCTTGGGTCGGCGGCACTTCCTGGTACCAACCGTCGTCCTCGGCCACGCTGACGGTGGGTGCAAAGCGATTATGCAGATTGGTGGCCGTACCCCGGCCACGGGGCGGCAGCGCAGTAGACATGAAAACGCCTCGATACTGTTTTTATATACAGTATCGAGGCGCGAGGTTTCTGACCAGTGCCGTTGGGCGGCCAGCGAACTTATCAGTGCTTTTGCGTCACCTGCCCCAAGTCATCGCCCGAGGTGGTGTGCAGATCGTTTTTGCGCAGGTCCGCCACATCGCTCGCCTTGACCGGCGCGCCCTGGTTGCCCCAGCTGCCACGGATAAAACTGACCACATCCGCCACTTCCTGGTCCGACAGACGCCAGGCGAACGCTGGCATAGTGAAGGTTGATGGCGCCGCATGGGTGGCCGGCAAGGTGCCGCCGTTCAACACAATGTTGATCAACGACGTGGCATCTGCCGTCTGCAACACCGGGTTGCCCGCCAGCGCCGGGAATACCCGCGTATATCCATGGCCGTCGGTACGGTGGCAGGCCGCGCAGTTGTCGATATACACCGAGGCGCCCGGCTTGCTGTCATCACCTTTCCAGAGCGCTTGCGCTACCTGCTTGTCGTATTGGTGCGGCTGGTCCTTCGGATCGACTGCCGGCAGGCTCTTGAGGTATCGCGCGATAGCGGTCAGGTCATCTTCCGACATGTACTGCATGCTATGGACGACAACATCGCTCATACCGCCGAACACCGCACTGCGGTCACTGCGGCCGGTCTTGAGAAACTGCACCAGTTGCTCTTCGCTCCAGCTGCCGAGGCCGTCCTTGTGGTCGCCGCGCAGGCTTTTGGCAATCCAGCCTTCCAACGGCGCACTGCCAGAGAGGAAGGCGCTGCCGTCCGTGGCACTCAGGGCTTTTTCCTGCATGGTCAGGGCACGCGGCGTATGGCAGGCGCCGCAATGTCCGAGACCTTCCACCAGGTAGGCACCACGATCGATCACCGGGTCGGCAGCGGCTTGCGGCTGATGCGCCTCGACTGCCGGGGCAAACATCCAGCGCCAGGCCGCCAACGGCCAACGCATGCTCAAGGGCCAGGGAATATCGCTGTCCTTGTTTTCCTGGGCAACCGGTTCGACCCCCTTCATAAAGTACGCATACAGCGCTTGCATATCGCTGTCGCTGACACGTGCATAAGACGGGTAAGGCATCGCCGGGTAAAGCGTACTACCGTTCTTGGCGACACCATGGCGCACGGCCTTGTCGAAATCCTCGAAGCTGTAGTCGCCCAGGCCGGTCTTGTCCGGGGTGATATTGGTGGAGTAGATCACGCCAATGGGCGTTTCCATCGGCAGGCCGCCAGCGAAGGGCTTGCCACCCTTGGCGGTATGGCAGGCAACACAGTCGCCGGCGCGCGCCAGGTATTCACCCTGCTTGATCAGATCGGTTTCGGCGGCGCTGATCGAGCAGCTGCTGAACAGCGCCAGGGAGGCGATAACGAGTGCTTTCATGGTCATCGCTCCTTATGCCTGAACCAGCGGGCCGGGGTTTTTGAGGTACTGCTCGCGAATCGCGCGAGCCGACCAATAGGTCAACGCTGCCACCAGGCCGGTCGGGTTGTAGCCCAAGCCTTGTGGGAAAGCGGAAGCACCAGGGACAAAGACGTTGTGCACATCCCAGCTCTGCAAGTAGCGGTTCAACGCACTGGTTTTCGGGTCGGTGCCCATGATCGCGCCGCCGTTGAGGTGGGTGGTCTGGTAGGAGGCGGTATTGAAATGCTCACCAACCTTTTTACCCAGCACGGCGATGGCCTTGGGGTTCATGGCCTGGGCCACTTTGCCCATTTTTTCCATCATGAAGCGGTTCATCTTGATATCGTTTTCTTGCCAGTCGAAGGTCATGCGCAGCAGCGGCAGGCCGTAGGCATCGCGATAAACCGGGTCCAGATCCAGGTAGTTGCTCCGGTAGGATTGATGGGCACCGTGAGAATCCATTGAGACCTGATGGGTGTAGTAATCGGCGGTGGCGCGCTTCCAGGCACTGCCCCAGGCCGGCGTACCCGGCGGGTTGGACGTACCGGCAATCGGCCGGCTGCCCGCCTGGTTGACCCACATCGGCGAACCACCCACGAAGCCGTGGGGGCCATGGTCAAAGTTGTCGGCGTTGAAGTCGTCGATGGCCACGCCATTGCCGCCCGCGCCGATAAAGTTGTTGGTGTGGGTGTCCTTGTCGAAGAACGCCTTGATGGTGCCCATGTTCTGGTAGGCGAAGTTGCGGCCTACCACACCCTCGTTGGTAATCGGGTCGTAGGGTCTGCCGATGCCGGACAGCAGCATCAGGCGCACGTTATGGAACTGGAAGGCGCCAAGAATCACCAGGTCAGCCGGTTGTTCACACTCGCGGCCCTGGGCGTCGATGTAGGTCACGCCGGTGGCTTTCTTCTTGGTGCTGTCGAGGTTGACCTTGAGCACGTGGGAATTGGGCCGCAGCTCGAAGTTGGGCACCTGGCGCAAGGCCGGCAGGATGTTCACGTTCGGCGAAGCCTTGGAGTACATGTAGCAAACGTAGCCACTGCAAAACCCGCAGAAGTTGCACGGGCCCATCTGCGCACCGTAGGGGTTGGTGTACGGCCCCGACGTATTGGCCGAAGGCAGGTTGTAAGGTTTGTAACCTACGTCGGTCGCCGCTTTCTGAAACAGCTGGGCGGAGACAGTATTTTTCTGCGCCTCCAGCGGGAACGGGTTGGAGCGATCCGGCGCGTAGGGGTTGCCGCCACGGCCTTCACCGACCAGTTGGCCCTTGACCGTCCAGGCTTGGCCGGAGGTGCCAAAGACTTTTTCCGCATAGTCGAAAAACGGCTCCAGCTCTTCGTAGCTGACGCCGAAGTCCTGGATGGTCATGTCCTTGGGAATGAAGTTCTTCCCGTAGCGCTCTTCGTAATGGCTGCGCATGCGCAGCTCAATTGGATCAACGCGAAAATGCACGCCCGACCAGTGCAGCCCCGCACCACCAACGCCATTGCCCGGCAAGAACGCGCCCAACTGACGATTGGGCAGGGCGACGTCATTCACGCTGTGGCGAATGGTCACCGTTTCTTTGGAGATGTCCTGGAACAGCTTCTTACGCACGCTGTAGGTCAATTCGTCGATGACCTGGGGATAGTTGCCGTCTGGATAAGTGTCCTGCATCGGGCCGCGCTCCAGCGCTACCACGTTGAGGCCCGCTTCTGTCAGCTCTTTGGCCATGATCGCGCCCGTCCAGCCGAAGCCCACAATCACTGCATCCACTTTCTTCATGATGGTCGCCACGTTTACGCCCTCTCGCCGCGAATGGAAACAGCCGGGAAGGGGTATTGCTCGTTGCGTTCCACCCAATCCATGAAATCGGCGCGGGCGCCGGGAAAGCCGATCATGGTCCAGCCGACCATGCCTTTATTACCGCCGTGGATAGGGTCGCAGAAGAAGCCTTCCTTGGTGTTTTGCAGCAAAAGGTTGAAGAACATCTTGGGCGGCACCGCGTCGAAGTGCGCAGCGACTTCACTGCCGCCAGCCTCCAGGCGTCGCAGCATATCGTCTCGGGTAGCGCTGTCTTGCGCAGCAAAAGCCTTACCGTTGAACGCTTTCGACCACGCATCTGTAGAAGCAATGCCGAGGCGATAGATCTCCTTGGGTACCAATTTGCTTTGCCAGCCCATCTCCGGCGCCGCATCAGCGTTGAACGGGCCTTGCATGAACCACAGGGCGCCACTGGCGTAAGGGGTGTTCATCTGGCGGTCGATGTATTCCGGCGCGCCAGCTTCCAAGGCACCTGGGCCTTGGGCGTCAGCGGGAATCAAGCGCTCGACGGCGGCGTTGATAAACGCCCATTCCTCGGCCGTGAAATAACTTGGCTCGTAGGCTTTGTCGCTGACCGCGGGTTTGGCCGGCTCGGCCTGGGCCGGTTCCGGAGTGGCCATTAACATCGAACCGCCAAGGCCGGTGCTGGCAACCGTGACCACCGGGATCAAGGTCAAGGATTTGCGTAAAAAGTCACGCCGGGGGTTGTCTTGATCTTGATCAGACATAGGTACACCTCATCATGTGGTCACGGGTTTATCCGCCGCTTCTGGGAGCAGCGTGAAGGCTTTGCCGCTAGTTGGATCCAAGCAGACACAGCACAATGGCAAACATTAGTTACAAATGATAGCAGGCTAAGAATTCAGAGGCGTCGATTCGGTGACAAAAACACCGGATCAGATCGCAGGCATCACGATTCTTTGACACGGACCTCACGCCGTATTGACCCGCTTTGAGTGAATCTGCGGCCCATCAGCCACTTCCTAGCTCGGTCACGACGTTCATGTTCAACACACGCTTACTCCTCGTTCTCGGCCTGGCGCTCATGAGCCTGTTCAGCACCGTACAAGCCGATGAGGCTGCGTCGATCCGCTCGCCGGAGTGGGCCCAGCCGGTGGGTAACCAATACAACCTGCACCAGATGACACCCACGCTCTATCGCAGCGCATTGCCGGATGGACGTGCGCTGCCGTTATTGCAAAAACTCAAGATCGTTACGGTCATCAACTTCTTGCCAGAATCTGATACGCAGTGGCTCCAATCCTCTGATATCAAACAGGTGCAGTTGAGCTATCGCACCAACCACGTCGACGATGCCGACGTGCTGGCGGCAATCAGAGCAATTCAGGCAGCAGAGGCCGATGGCCCGGTGTTGATGCATTGCAAGCACGGCGCCGACCGCACCGGCCTGATGGCAGCGATGTATCGTGTGGTGGTTCAAGGGTGGAGCAAGGAGGACGCGCTGAACGAAATGACCTTGGGCGGCTTTGGCAGCAGCAATGGTTTCAAGGATGGCGTTCGCTACATGATGAAAGCCGATGTCGACAAGTTGCGCGCAGCTTTGGCGAATGGGGATTGCAGCACCAGCGCCTTTGCGTTGTGCTCAATGAAAGGCTGGATCACCACAACGGGTAAGGAAGAAAAAAAATTGTAGGAGCGAGCTTGCTCGCGAAGAACGTTAACGATAACGCGCGTTTTCCTGGGTAAACGCCGCGCTGTTGAGTTCTTCGCGAGCAAGCTCGCTCCTACAGTGAGTGCCGGCTTAGTCTTTTTTCAGCTTCGGGTTCGGGAAGAACTGCACTGCCTGCACTTTAGGATCCGCCGGCGCTTTCAACGCGGTGGTATTGACCCTAGTGCCCAATTCCTTGGGCACCGACAGGCCTTGATCATTCAGCGTATCGGTATACCCGCAGGCCACGCATTCGCGGTGCGGCACGCTGTCTTCGGTCCACATCTTCAACTTGTCCGGCTCGCTGCACGCCGGGCAGACCGCCCCGGCGATAAATTGCTTTTTGGTAATCACAGGCCCTTCACTCATGCTGCCGCGTCCTCACTCAAGCCGCTGTGGCGCAAGAGTGCGTCAATCGACGGCGCGCGTCCGCGGAAATCGACGAACAGCACCATCGGCGCCTGGGAGCCGCCACGGGCAAGGATGGCTTCACGGAAGGCACGCCCGGTCTGGGCGTTGAGCACGCCGTCTTCCTCAAACTTGGAGAACGCGTCCGCCGACAGCACTTCCGCCCATTTGTAGCTGTAGTAACCCGCCGCATAACCGCCGGCGAAGATGTGAGCGAAGCTGTTGGGGAAGCGGTTGTAGGCCGGTGGGCGCATGACCGAGACTTCATCGCGCACGCCTTCAAGTACCTGGGCCACGCTGCGACCATCGCCATGGGTGGCGTGCAGTTCAAAGTCGAACAGCGAGAACTCCAGCTGACGCACCATCATCAGGCCGGACTGGAAATTTTTCGCCGCGAGCATTTTTTCCAGCAGGTCCTGGGGCAGGGGCTCGCCGGTTTCGTAGTGGCCGGAGATCAGCGCCAGGCCTTCAGGCTCCCAGCACCAGTTCTCCATGAATTGGCTCGGCAGTTCCACCGCGTCCCACGCCACACCGTTGATACCGGATACGCCGGCGTACTCCACGCGGGTGAGCAGGTGATGCAGGCCGTGGCCGAATTCGTGGAACAGGGTGGTGACTTCATCGTGGGTCAGCAGGGCAGGCTTGCCACTGTCGGCCGGGGTGAAGTTGCACACCAGGTTGGCCACGGGGCTTTGCAGCACGCCATCAAGTGTACGGCGGCGGTCACGGGCACCGTCCATCCAGGCACCGCCACGCTTGTTGGCGCGGGCATACAGGTCGAAGAAGAAGCGTCCGACGTGCTCGCCGTTCTCCTTGATCTCGAATAAGCGCACATCCGGGTGCCAGGTGTCGAAGCCTTTAAGCTCAGCGATCTCGATGCCGTACAGGCGCTGCACAATGGCAAACAGGCCGCCCAGCACTTTGTCGATGGGGAAGTAGGCGCGCAGCGCTTCCTGGGACACGCTGTAGCGCTGCTCACGCAGTTTTTCGCCGTAGAAACCGCTGTCCCAGCTCTGCAGATCAGCGCAGCCTTGCTCGGCGGCGTAGGCCTTGAGTTGCTGCAGGTCCTGGGCGGCGAACGGCTTGCTGCGCTTGGCCAGGTCGCGCAGGAAGCTCAGCACCTGGTCGCTGGATTCGGCCATCTTGGTGGCCAGGCTCAGCTCGGAGAACGACGCATAACCCAACAATTGGGCCAGTTCCTGACGCAGGTCGAGGATCTGCTCCATCACCGGGCCGTTATCGTTCTGACCGGCATTAGGGCCCTGGTCCGACGCACGGGTGCAGTAGGCGGCGTACACCTCTTCACGCAGGGCACGGTCCTGGGCGTAGGTCATGACGGCGTAGTAGCTGGGGAATTCCAACGTGATCAGCCAGCCGTCGAGGCCCTTGGCCTGGGCGGCGGCAGCCATTTGCGCCTTGGCCGAATCGGTCAGGCCGGCAAGTGTCGCCTCATCAGTGACGTGCTTGGTCCAGGCCTGGGTGGCGTCCAGCAACTGGTTGGAGAATTTGCTGCCCAACTCGGACAGCTTGCTCTGCACCTCGGCGTAGCGTTTTTGCTGCTCCGGCGGCAAATCAATACCAGACAGGCGGAAGTCACGCAGGGAGTGTTCCAGAATGGTTTTTTGCGCCACATCGAAACCGGCAGCTTCCGGGCTGTTGGCCAGGGCTTCGAAGGCCTGAAACAGCTCACGGTTCTGGCCCATTTCGGTGGAGTAGGCGCTCAATGCCGGCAGGCACGCCTCGTAGGCTTCGCGCAGTTCGGCGCTGTTGCACACGGCATTGAGGTGGCTGACCGGGCTCCAGGCGGCGCCGAGGCGATCATTGAGCTCATCCATGGCCAGGACCAGGCCGGCCCACGTCGGGGTTTTACCCTGGTTTTGCAGGATCTCTGCGATCGCCACGCGGTTGTCGGCGAGGATCTGTTCGATGGCCGGCTGCACGTGCTCGGCACGGATCGCCGAGAACGGCGGCAGGTCGTAGGACTGCAAAAGAGGGTTGTTCGCGCTCACGGTGGGCACCTTGGCTGAAGAAACATGTAGAACAAAGATGGGGCCATCTTAATTACAATCAACACCCACCGCAGCTATCAGCAGAAGAGAGAGAGGCTATCGTGACCCTTCGCACCTATCAGAACCACACGCCAACCCTCGGCGCCGGGGCGTTTGTCGATATTTCGGCGGTGGTGATCGGCGATGTCGAAATCGGCACTGACAGCTCGGTTTGGCCGCTGACAGTGATCCGCGGCGACATGCATCGCATCCGCATCGGTGCGCGCACCAGCGTGCAAGACGGCTGCGTGCTGCACATTACCCATGCGGGGCCGTTCAATCCTGAGGGTTTCCCGTTGCTGATCGGCGACGATGTGACCATCGCCCACAAAGTCATGCTGCATGGCTGCACCGTGGGTAACCGCATCCTGATCGGCATGGGCAGTATCGTGATGGATGGCGCCGTGGTCGAAGACGACGTGATCATCGGCGCCGGCAGCCTGGTGCCGCCAGGCAAGAAACTCGACAGTGGTTTTTTGTATGTGGGCAGCCCGGTCAAACAGGTTCGCGCATTGACTGACAAAGAACGCGCCTTTTTCACCTACAGCGCTGCGAACTACGTGAAGCTCAAAGACCTGCACCTGGCTGAAGGATTCGATCAATGACCCTGCATCACCCCACCGTCCTGTTCGACCTGGACGGCACCCTCACCGACCCACGCGAGGGCATTACCCGTTCGATCCAGTACGCCTTGGCCAAACTGGGCATTGATGAGCCCGACCTGACCAAACTCGAACACTTCATCGGCCCGCCCTTGCTGCAGGCGTTCATGCAGTTTTACGCCTTCGACGAGGCCAAGGCATGGGAGGCGGTGAATTTCTACCGTGAGCGCTTCAAGGTCACCGGCCTGTACGAAAACCGCGTGTTCGACGGCGTCATGCCGTTATTGGAAGAGTTGAACAGCCAAGGGCGTCAGCTGTACGTAGCCACCTCCAAACCGTGGGAATTTGCCCGCGAGATTGCGCGGCATTTCGACTTTGCCAAGTACTTCAAGGTGATCTACGGCAGCGAACTGGACGGCACGCGTACCAACAAGGTCGAGTTGATCGCGCATTTGATGCGTGAGGAACGGCTGGACCCGGCCACCACCTTGATGATCGGTGATCGCAAGCATGACCTGATCGGCGCACGCAGTAATGGGCTGGATTCGGCCGCCGTGGGGTATGGGTTTGGTAGTTTTGAAGAGCTGAGTGCCGAGGCACCGACCTGGCATTTCGAGACGTTGGACCAGATGCATCAGGCGTTTTTGCAGCGTCCTTGAGACCGCTTTCGCAGGCAAGCCAGCTCCCACAGTTGACCGATTTTCAACATGAGGATGCGGTCAACTGTGGGAGCTGGCTTGCCTGCGATAAGGCCCTAACGACCAACCGTCTCCAACTGCCTCAACGCCGCTTTACGCTGCTCCACCGGCAACCCGCCCAACCGCTCCACCGCCGCATAAAACCTCACCCAATCCCCGCCTTCCCGCGCAAACAACGCCGCAAACGCCGGCACCCATTGGTCATACAACCCAAACGGCAAAAGCCGCGCGTTATTCATCGGCTGGTTAATCCAGGCGTCATAACGCTTGTCACCACCCCATTGGCTATCACGCAGGTGCCGGTATTCACTACGCAACTGCTCGAATTGCGCCGCTTTGGCACGGCGCATCGCGTCCGCTGCCAACGGCTGCGCGTACAACGCCTCCAGGCGTCTACGGGTATCGAGAATCAGCCGGATAAATTGATCGCGTTGCTTCAACGCCGCATCGCCGACAGGCGCCAGGCCCCGCGCCGCACGCCATTGGCGCGTGCCCTCCTGCTCGACAAAACTGGCATAGGACTCGTTGAACTCGGTGTCATCCTTCACGTAGAAGCGCTGGTGGGCCAGCTCATGGAAAATCAGCGTGGCAAGGCGCTCATCGCCCCAGCTCATCATCGAGCTCATGATCGGGTCGTTGAACCAGCCCAGGGTGGAGTAGGCCTCCACGCCGCCGATCGACACATCCATGCCCTGTTGCCGCAACAGCGCCGCCTCGCCCCGGGCCGCACCTTGGTTGTAGTAGCCGCGATAGGCGACGCAACCGGCGATGGGAAAGCAATGGTTCTGGGGTGACAGAGAAAATTCCTGCGTGGCGAAGACATTCCAGACCACATAGGGTCGGCCAATATCGGCATAGAGCCGGTAACTTTGATTGTCCGGCAGATGCAGGTGTTCACTGGCAAAGGTTCGAGCTTTCTGCGATTGAGCCAGATGCTCGCGCAGCAGTGGCGGGCGAGCAGGGTCGGCGATGACCTCGGCAACCGGCTCCCGGGCCCGCAACAGTTGCCATTGGCCACTCGCCAACTGGCTGTAATAACTGACACTGGAACAGCCGCTGAGCAGCAAAACCATCAGTCCTGGAAGAAAACGCCTGATCATGCACTGACTGCTCCTGGGTGATGGGTTCGCCAGACTATCGCGCTTGCCGGGGATTTTTCCACGGCGTGGCGTGTTTATACTCAAGCCTCTTCTCGTGTTGAGTACCTGCCATGCGCCAGCTCTTGCTTCCCGTCGCCGCTGTATTCCTCAGCGCTTGCGCCTCGACCCCCATCCCCCCCGTGGACCCGCAGCAGGCCTGGGTCGATTTCACCACGCCCACCCCGGGTTCCAAGTTGGTAATGGCTCAGCGCCTGGACGGGAAAAACCTCGACGACGGGCGCTTTTTTCAAATGCCTCCCGGCCCTCACGAGCTGATGGTGCGCTTTGACTTTGAAGTGCCCGCTGGCGGCGGCCTGGGTGGCCTCAGCCAGATGATGTATCGCACCTGCTTCATGACGCTGCAGTACAACAACTTTCAGGCCGGCCAGCGCTATGTGTTGGAAGGGCGCTCACTGGCGTTCACGCCCAACATCCGGCTGTACGACTCAACCCGCCAACTATTGGCCGAAGAGCGCAGCGTGAACTGCATGTGAGTCAGTCGTTGTTCTTTTGATAGATGATGCGCTTGGTGCCGTTTTCGCATGAGCCGACAATCATGGCTTCGTCATGGTTCTTGGCTTCTTCGGCGGTGATGATTTCCAGGGTGTAGGACGGAATCGCCTTGGCCTGGATCTTCACTTCGATTTCTTTCCTGAGCTCTTCACAATCTTTTGGCGCGGCCACGGCCGAAGTGGCCAATACACCGCAGATGATTGCCAAGGCAAAACGTTTCATGTGTGGAGCTCCCTGAATGCGCTGCGCACGAGTGTGCGCCTAGGCTGCATGGGCTATTCGACCACATTTTGCGAACACGAGTTCTGATTTAACGCAGAACTAAACATGTGGGAGCGGGCTCGCTCGCGAATACGGAGTATCAGTCACCGAAGATATCGGCTGATCCACCGCATTCGCGAGCAAGCCCGCTCCCACATAAGATGACTGCTGTGTCAGTTGACCAGCGTGGCATCCAAGGTGATGGTCGCATTCAGCACCTTGGACACCGGGCACCCTTCCTTGGCCTTTTTGCTCAGTTCATCGAACTGCGCCTGGCTCGCGCCTGGGATTTTGGCTTTCAGGATCAGATGCACTGCTGTAATCGCAAAGCCGCCCTCGACCTGGTCCAGAGTCACTTCGGCCTGGGTGTCGATGCTGTCAGCCTTGAGCCCGGCGTCGCCAAGAATCATGGAAAACGCCATGGAGAAACAGCCGGCGTGAGCCGCGCCGATCAATTCTTCAGGGTTGGTACCCTTGCCGCCCTCGAAACGGGCCTTGAAGCCGTAGGGCGCTTCGCGCAGCACGCCGGTTTCGGTGGAAATGGAGCCCAGGCCAGTCTTCAGGTCGCCTTCCCAATGCGCGGATGCCTTTTTAACGATACTCATAGCTTTCTCCTCGAACGGTGGTTTTGCGTCGGTAAGGGTTCTGAGGATAGACGTCAAAACAAAGTTCATTCGTAAGAGAAACCTAGCAATCCAGTAGGAAATTTCAGAGCTACCTATTGAATCTCGGGTATATGCCCTCATTGCATAGAGCATGCACATGAAGCGGCAGGTTTTGGTTCGTCTAGAAAGCCTGCGCCCCCATTGGAGAAGCAGGCTTATGAAATCGCTGTCCGACGTAAAGTTCTCGACCCTCGACCTGGTGCCCGTACGCGCCAACGGCAGCCCGGCGCAGTCGCTGCGCAATTCCCTGGACCTGGCCCAGCATGTGGAGAAGTTCGGCTACCACCGTTTCTGGGTAGCTGAGCACCACAATATGGACGGCATCGCCAGTTCGGCCACCTCGGTACTGCTCGGTTACCTGGCAGGCGGCACCTCGACCATTCGCGTGGGGTCTGGCGGGGTGATGTTGCCAAACCACGCGCCACTGGTGATCGCCGAGCAGTTCGGTACGCTGGAAAGCCTCTACCCCGGTCGTATTGACCTGGGCCTGGGGCGCGCGCCCGGTTCCGACCAGATGACCGCCCGCGCCCTGCGCCGTGAACGCTCCGGCAGTGCCGATGACTTCCCCGAAGATGTGGCCGAGCTGATGGCCTACCTCGGCCCGCGTACGCCCGACCAACGGGTTATCGCGGTACCGGGCACCGGCACCAATGTGCCGGTGTGGCTGCTGGGTTCAAGCCTGTTCAGCGCACAATTGGCCGGTGAGCGTGGCTTGCCTTACGCCTTCGCCTCCCATTTCGCACCGCGCTTGATGCATGAGGCAATTCGCGTGTATCGCAATCACTTCAAGCCTTCAGCCGTACTGGACAAGCCCTACGTGATGCTCGGCATTCCGCTGGTGGCGGCCGACACCGATGAGCAGGCCGATTACCTGGCCACCTCGGTGTACCAGCGCATCCTCGCGTTGATGCGCGGCCAGAGCCTGGTGCAGCGCCCTCCAGTAAAAACCATGGACGGCCTGTGGTTGCCCCATGAAAAAGATGCGGTCGGTAGCTTCCTCGGCTTGGCCATGGTGGGCAGCCCGGCGAAGATTCGCGGCAAGTTGGAGGTGTTGATCGAGCAGACCGGTGCCGATGAGCTGATTTTTACCAGTGACCTGTATGAGCACGCAGACCGGATTCATTCCTACGAGCTGCTTGCACAAGTGATGAAGGGCTGAATGGTAAAACGATAGACCTGTGGCGAGGGAGCTTGCTCCCGCTGGAGTGCGCAGCGCTCCCATTTTTTTGGGGCCGCTACGCAGCCCAGCGGGAGCAAGCTCCCTCGCCACAGGTGCGTCGCTTATACAGCACGGGGTTAGCCGCGCTTGTAGGCAATTTCCTTGGTGCCACCTTCGCAGGTGCCAACTACCGTGTGGTCACTTGGCGTAGCACCTTTGTCCACCACTTCCAGCGAATACCCCGAAGCGCCGTTGGCGTCGATTTTCGCTGCGATTTCGCTTTTCAGCTCTTCACAAGGCTTGCCCGCCGCCATAGCGGTACCCGCAATGCTCAACAACCCTACCGCTAACAGAAACTTCTTCATCCGTTACTTTCCTTGCGCTGATCAAAAAGAGCGTGCCGACGCTCATCGCGTCGGCACCCGTTGTTTGTAGCGCAGGTTATGGCAATCGGCCAGCGGGCAAAGTTCAACTCTGCCGATCAACTACTGGCAATGCGGAATCCCACTTTGAGCGTGACCTGGAAGTGCGCAGCCTTGCCATCTTTGATGTGACCACGGGTTTCGGTCACCTCAAACCACTCCAGATGCTTGATGCTTTTGTTGGCTTCAGCCAGGGCATTGTTGATCGCGTCTTCGATGCTGGTGGTGGAAGAGCCTACCAGTTCGACTTTCTTGTACGTGTGATGATCACTCATGGCGTTTCTCCTTTAGGTCGTCAATCAAGACTAGCAGCGAATGTGCGTACTGCTTCAGGCGACCGTTGGGAGGCGAAAGTTCAGAATTACTGCACTTTCTGGAACCGGCGCAGTCGGTATCTACACACGCCACTCAATCACTTCAGGAGATGTCCACATGGCCAACACTTCTTTACGCAAAGCGTCGCTGGAAAGCATGGAAGCCGAGATTTCGAGCCTGCTCAAATCGCTGGAGAGCCTCAAGGACGACGCGTCCGATGAGTCGCGCAAAACGCTGAAGGCCTTGAAAAGCAATGCCGAGAACGCCCTCAAGCACTCTCGCCACCTGATCAGCGACGCCTACGAAGAAAGCAAAGTCAAAATCCGCGAAACCAGCGCTGCCACTCGTGACTACGCACAAGAGCACCCCTGGACGACCGCCGGTGTCGCCGTTGGCGCGCTGGGCCTGCTGGCGGCTTATCTGCTGTGCAAACGCGGTGACTGATTGACCGGTTACATCGGTTGACGCAACAGCTCAGCCTTGAGCCATTGCGCCAACTGCCCGGCGCGCCCGTCTGCGGCGCGCTTGGGTAGCCACAACGCCAGGTGCGCCGGGGTTTCACTGAACCCCCAAGGCGCCACCAGGCGACCCGCTCGCAGGTCCTCTGCCACCAGCGGTTCTGGCGCAATTGCCACTCCCAAGCCGGCAACCGCCGCTTCCAGCAGATAATACAAATGCTCAAACCCCTGGCCGAGTTTCAGCGCGCCGGGCTCTAGGCCGTGTTGCCGTGCCCAACTGGGCCAGGCTTGCGGACGTGAGGTGGTGTGAAGCAAGGGTTGCTCCAGCAGATCCGACGCTGGGGCCTGACGCAGTTGTTCAAAACCGGCGAAGCGGGGGCTCAAGACCGGGCCGATGCGCTCGCTGGCCAGCTCATACACCTGCATATCCGCCGGCCACGGCGGCTCAGCGAATACCAGCAAGGCATCCAGCCCCGGGCGGCGCGGGTCCAGATCGCCTTCGCCTGCCGACAGGTGCAAGCGTAAATCCGGCAAGTCAGCATTCAACCGCCCCAGCCGAGGGATAAACCAACGCGCCAGCAAACTGCCTGAACAACCAAGAACGAAGGGCGCGTCAGCGCCGCGTTGGGTGAGTTCGGCGCACACGTCGCGCAAACGCTCGAAAGCCTCGCTGCTGGCAT
Organism: Pseudomonas sp. PA-7-1E; assembly: GCF_021605325.1. Taxonomy (NCBI): domain Bacteria; kingdom Pseudomonadati; phylum Pseudomonadota; class Gammaproteobacteria; order Pseudomonadales; family Pseudomonadaceae; genus Pseudomonas; species Pseudomonas sp. PA-7-1E. Next base: position 80,997 of record NZ_WKFA01000010.1, on the reverse strand, counting down.
CTCGTAGCCTGACGCCAGCATCTGTGAGTTTAAGGCCGCGCCCATCCTTGATGAACAGGCTCACGCCCAAGTGCTCCTCCAGCACTTTCAACTGGCGGCTGACCGCACCATGGGTCACGTGCAATAGCTCCGCAGCCTGGCTGACGCTGTTAAGGCGAGCGGTGGCTTCAAAAGCGCGCAGGGCGTTGAGGGGAGGAAGGTCGCGGCTCATCTGTGAGTTTTCCTGACAGGTTGCGGCGATCTTATCGGTTTTCAGGTCAGAGCGTCACGAGTAGAGTGACCGTCATTGCCTTTAAACACATTTTTCCTGGAGCGTCCCATGACTCAGTCCCAGACCGATCTACGCAACGGCCCTGACGCCAACGGCCTGTTTGGTGCGTTCGGCGGCCGCTACGTCGCTGAAACCCTGATGCCGTTGATTCTCGACCTGGCCCGTGAATACGAAGCGGCGAAGGTAGATCCGGCGTTTAATGAAGAATTGGCCTACTTTCAGCGCGATTATGTCGGGCGCCCAAGCCCGCTGTATTTTGCCGAACGCCTGACCGAGTTCTGCGGCGGCGCCAAGATCTACCTCAAGCGCGAAGAGCTCAACCACACCGGCGCGCACAAGATCAACAACTGCATCGGCCAGATCCTGCTGGCCCGGCGCATGGGCAAGAAACGCATCATCGCCGAGACCGGCGCCGGCATGCACGGCGTGGCCACCGCAACCGTGGCAGCGCGCTTTGGCCTGCAATGCGTGATCTACATGGGCACCACCGACATCGAGCGCCAGCAGGCCAACGTGTTCCGCATGAAGCTGCTGGGCGCCGAGGTCATCCCCGTGGTCGCCGGCACCGGCACCCTCAAAGACGCCATGAACGAAGCCCTGCGCGACTGGGTAACCAATGTCGACAGCACCTTCTACCTGATCGGTACCGTGGCCGGGCCACACCCATACCCGGCGATGGTGCGCGACTTCCAGGCCGTGATCGGCAAGGAGACCCGCACCCAGTTGCAAGCCCAGGAAGGCCGCCTGCCGAACAGCCTGGTGGCGTGCATCGGCGGCGGTTCCAACGCCATGGGCCTGTTCCACCCATTCCTGGATGACACCAGCGTCGAGATCATCGGTGTTGAAGCCGCAGGCCATGGCATCGAAACCGGCAAGCACGCTGCCAGCCTCAACGGCGGCGTACCGGGCGTGCTGCACGGCAACCGCACCTTCCTGCTGCAGGACGACGACGGTCAGATCATCGACGCCCACTCGATTTCCGCAGGCCTGGACTACCCCGGAATCGGCCCGGAACACGCCTGGTTGCATGACATCGGCCGCGTCCAGTACACCTCGGTGACTGACGATGAAGCCCTGCAAGCCTTCCACAAATGCTGCCGCCTGGAAGGGATCATTCCGGCACTGGAAAGCGCCCACGCCCTCGCTGAAGTATTCAAGCGCGCGCCAAACTTGCCCAAAGATCACCTGATGGTGGTCAACCTCTCGGGCCGTGGCGACAAAGACATGCAGACCGTGATGCACCATATGGAACAGTCCAAGCAGGAGAAACACTGATGAGCCGCCTGCAAACCCGCTTTGCGCAACTTAAAGAACAAAATCGCGCCGCCCTGGTGACCTTCGTCACCGCTGGCGACCCCGGCTATGACACCTCGCTGGCGATCCTCAAGGGCTTGCCGGCCGCCGGCGCCGATGTGATCGAGCTGGGCATGCCCTTCACCGACCCGATGGCCGATGGCCCGGCCATCCAGCTGGCCAATATCCGCGCACTGGGCGCCAAGCAGAACTTGTTGAAAACCCTGCAGATGGTTCGCGAGTTCCGCCAGGACAACGACGACACGCCGCTGGTGTTGATGGGCTATTTCAACCCGATCCACAAATACGGCGTGTCGCAGTTCATTGCCGATGCCAAGGCAGCTGGCGTCGACGGCCTGATCGTGGTGGACATGCCCCCCGAGCATAACGGCGAGCTGTGCGACCCGGCCCAGGCCGCAGGTATCGACTTTATCCGCCTGACCACGCCGACTACCGATGACGTGCGCCTGCCTACTGTGCTCAATGGCAGCTCCGGGTTTGTGTATTACGTGTCGGTCGCCGGTGTCACCGGGGCGGGTGCCGCCACCCTGGAACACGTCGAAGAAGCCGTGGCCCGTCTGCGCCGCCATACCGACCTGCCGATCAGCATCGGCTTTGGTATCCGCACACCCGACCAGGCAGCGGCCATCGCACGCTTGGCGGACGGGGTGGTAGTGGGTTCGGCGCTGATCGATCATATCGCCACGGCCAAGAACGACCAGCAAGCCATTGATGGCGTGCTGACCCTGTGCGCAGCGCTGTCGGAAGGTGTGCGCAACGCACGCAAGTAAGTTGCACGGCGCGACGACCGCAGCTTATACGCTAGGCTTCAAAGGAGGTGGGCATGTCGCCCACCTCCTTTTTTAATGCACTTCGTGCCCTTTGCCGTCTAACCACCTTCGCAAGCCCCGCAGTCCTTGCCCCTCGGTCGTTAAGTTAGCCGCATCAGAAGTCATTCTTGGCTCTTAGGAGTACATCATGGCATTTGATCTCGTCACCGTTTCAGACCGTCGTCACTCAACCCTGCAAAAGGGTTTCAATCTGCGCTGGCCCTTTGGCAATGTGCAGGGCCAGTCTTCGCCCAATGGCGCCAACCTGATTTACCTTTGCCGCAGCCCGCAAGACATCATGGACGCCGCCGCCCAGGCCTTGGCCCTGCCCAATGGACGCATCACCGTACGCAGCGGCGGTCATTGCTACGAAGGGTTTGTCGCCAACAAGATGCCAGACAGCCCGAATGAGGTGCTGTCGATCCTGGATATCAGCGCGCTGAACCGAGTGATCTACGATGCCAGCGGCCAGATCGGTTCCGAGCTGCGCCCCACGCAGCCCTTTCGCTACCGCTTTCGCCTGGAGGCCGGCGGCCAGAACTGGGACGCCTATGGCGCTTTGTACAAGCTGGCGAACAAAACCTTGCCCGGCGGCTCATGCTATAGCGTGGGCCTGGGCGGACACATTTGCGGTGGCGGCTATGGGCTGCTGTCGCGCAAGTATGGACTGGTGTGTGACTGGCTCAGCGGGGTCGATATCCTGGTGCCTGACAGCCAAGGCAAAGGGCTAGAACCGCGCCATGTCAGCAGGGACAGCACCCAACAGGACGAATTGGACCTGTTCGCCGCGTGCTGCGGTGCGGGGGGTGGTCAATTCGGCATTATCACCAGCTATTACTTCAAGGACCTGCCACCGGCCCCCAAAGAAGTACTGTGGCTGGTGTTGGAATGGGATTGGTCAGCACTGACCCAGGATGCACTTAACAATCTGCTGGTGGCTTACCAGAGATGGTTCGCCAGTCATCAGAGCAACCCGGACACCTGGGGCCTGGCGACCAAACTGGAAATGCGCCACGAGCACACAGGCAATATCACCTTGGGTATCCATTATGTGGACAAGGAGGGTGAGCTGAACGACCGTGCGCCCTTCGATGATTTTGTCGACAAGATGCTCACGGCCGTCGGCTTACCTGCCACCGAGTCGCTGGTGCCGTTTCATGTGGTCCATTTGCCGCCCGGCACAGCCGGCGGGCGCCCCATCGACTCAGTCTCATCCGCCCAGGCTGCGGCGCGGCGCCTGGACTGGCTGGTGTGCCAGCAAACATTGAATGGTTCGGGAGACAATCAGCGTGGGCGCTATAAATCGGCCTATCAGAAAGGTGAGTTCAGCCCCCAAGTGCTACAGGCCATCTGGACTACCCTGACCTGGCCGGACCCTGACAACCACCTGACACAAAGCCTGATCCAGATTCAGTCCTTCGGCGGCCAGATCAACGCCGCCAGCGCGCCCGTGCGCAAGGAGTCGTCGGCCGCCCAGCGTTCGTCCTTCCTCAAGTGGCAACCCCAGTGTTACTGGCACGACGACAGCGCGGCCGCGGATCAAGCCCATGCCGACTGGATCCGAGGGCTGTACGTCAATGCGTTTGCCGATGCGCAAGGCGTACCGCTCAACAATGCGTTCGAAGGCTGCTACATCAATTACCCCGACCTCGACATGACCTACACAGGCGGTAATCCGGCCAACGGCAAAAACCCCCAGTGGTACAAAATCTTCTTTCCCGATCTGATGATCGAAAGCCGCTTGCGCCGTACCAAGCAGCGCTGGGACCCGCACAATATATTTCGCAACGAGATGTCGGTGCAGTAGAACGAAAAAAGGGCGACCCGAAGGTCGCCCTTTTTACAGCTCGATCCGCTCGACTTTGCCGACCAGCAATATGTAGGAAAGCGCGCCGAGCAGCGCCAGGACCGCAATGTAGGTAATGGCCGGCGCAAATGACGAGCCACTGGCCAGAAAGCCAATCACGATAGGCGTGGCAATTGCCGCCAGGTTGCCGATGAAGTTGAACACCCCGCCGGTCAGCCCCAACAGACGGGCAGGCGCCAAGGTCGACACCAGCGACCAGGTGATCGACGCCAGGCCATTGCCGAAAAACGCCACCGCCAGAAACGCGATGACCCACCCCGTCGAGTCCACATAGTTGGCCCCGATGATCGCCGTGGAAATCAGCAGCCCACTGATGATCGGCAACTTGCGCGCAAAGCCCACCGATGCCCCACGGCGAATCAGCCAATCGGAAAACACCCCAGAACACAGCACGCCCACAAACGCGGCCAGGAACGGCAAGGAGGCCAGCAAGCCAGACTGGATAAAGTCCATGCCGCGATATTTCACCAGGTACGTCGGGAACCAGGTCAGGAAGAACCACAGCGTGGAGTTCAGGCAAAACTGGCCCAGGTAGATGCCCCACAGCTTGCGTTTGCTCAGCACGATGCCGAGGTCGGTCCAGCTGAAGGGTGCCTTGACGGTTTTAGCCTGCATGTCCACCAGCCCGCCACCGTCGCGGATCAGTTGGATTTCGGCTTCGTTGGCGCCTTTGAAATCTTTGGGCTCGCGGTACACCGCGTACCAGATCGCGGCCCACAGGATGCCGACGCCACCGGTCACCACAAACACCATGTGCCAACCGTACTGGTGCTGCAGCCACGCCAGTACCGGAGTGAGGAACGCCAGGCCGACGAATTGCCCGGAGGTATAGACGCCGATAGCCGTGGCGCGCTCGCGCTCGGGAAACCAGGTGGTGACCACACGGCTGTTGATGGGATAGGCCGGCGCCTCCAACGCGCCCACGGCCATGCGCAGCACGAACAGCGCGATAAAGCTGGCGGCGAAACCGAGCATCACGGTGGCAATCGACCACAGCAGCAGGGCGGCCGTGTAGAGAATGCGCGGCGGCACCCGGTCTACCAGCCAGCCACCCGGGATTTGCATGGCGGCGTAGGTCCAGCCGAAGGCAGAAAAAATCAGCCCGACTTGCACCGGATCGATCCCCAGCTCGCTGGTCAGCGCGGGCGCGGCAATCGATAGGTTGCTACGGTCGAGGTAGTTGATGACCACGGTGATGAACAGCAGCACCATGATGAAAAAGCGCTTTCTGCTAGGCGTGACTAAAGAAGCCTGCCCGGTGAGGGATTCAGGGTGCATGGGGGTGCCTCTTTTTATATTTGTTGAGGAAGGAACGCGCTCAATGTGGGAGCTGGCTTGCCTGCTCCCACATTTTTTGGCGCGTTTCAATCAGGTGGAAATCACCACTCGGCAAAACTGCCATCGGCATGGCGCCAGATCGGATTGCGCCAGCGATGGCCGATGGCCGCGCGCTCAACCACATACTCCTCGTTGATCTCAATGCCCAGACCTGGGCCGTTGGGGATCTTCACAAAGCCCTGGTCATAGTCGAATACGCCTGGATCACGCACATAGTCGAGCAGATCGTTGCTTTCGTTGTAGTGAATACCCAGGCTCTGCTCCTGGATAAACGCGTTGTAGCAAACCGCATCCAGCTGCAGGCATGCCGCCAAGGCAATCGGGCCCAGCGGACAGTGCAGGGCCAGGGCCACGTCGTAGGCTTCTGCCATGTTGGCGATCTTGCGGGTTTCGGTGATACCACCTGCGTGGGAGGCGTCCGGCTGGATGATGTCGACGTAGCCTTCGCTGAGCACCCGCTTGAAATCCCAGCGCGAGAACAGGCGCTCACCCAAGGCGATCGGCGTACTGGTCAGCGGGGCCAGTTCTTTCAGCGCCTCGTAGTTTTCGCTGAGCACCGGCTCTTCAATGAACATCAGTTTGTACGGGTCGAGCTCTTTCATCAGCACCTTGGCCATCGGCTTGTGCACGCGGCCATGGAAGTCGACGCCAATACCCACGTTAGGGCCGACCGCATCGCGCACAGCAGCGACGTTGGCCAGGGCCAGGTCGACTTTTTCGAAGCTGTCGACAAACTGCAATTCTTCGGTGCCATTCATTTTCACGGCTGTGAAGCCACGGGCCACCGCCTCTTTGGCGGCACGGGCAGTATCGGCGGGGCGGTCACCGCCGATCCATGAGTACACACGGATCTTGTCACGCACCTGGCCGCCCAGCAGATCGCTGACCGATACACCGAGGGCCTTGCCCTTGATGTCCCACAACGCCTGGTCGATGCCGGCGAGGGCGCTCATGTGCACCGCGCCACCTCGGTAGAAGCCGCCGCGATAGAGCACGGTCCAGATATCTTCGATATTGCGTGGGTCTTTGCCGATCAGGTAGTCGGACAGTTCTTCGACAGCGGCAGCCACCGTGTGAGCGCGGCCCTCGACCACAGGCTCACCCCAGCCGGTCACACCCTGGTCGGTTTCGACCTTGAGGAAGCACCAGCGCGGCGGAACGATAAAGGTCGTCAGTTTGGTGATTTTCATCTCTTGTCTCTCTTATAGATGCAGCGCCTGTGGGCGCGGAATATGCTCTCAGCTCAGGGCTTTCCAGGCGGCGACATAAGCCTGGGCACGGCTCGCAACCTGATCCACTGTCATGCCCGGCTTGAACAGCCCGGAACCCAATCCGAAGCCCTTGGCGCCGGCGTCGGTAAACACCTGCATGTTGTCCGGGGTAATGCCGCCCACCGGCAGCAGCAACGTGCCCGCCGGCAATACCGCCAGCCATGCCTTGATCACTGAAGGGCCCATCTGCTCGGCCGGGAACAGCTTCAACACATCGGCGCCTTCGGCCAGTGCGGCAAAGGCTTCGGTAGGCGTGGCTACCCCAGGCGACAAGTACAGGCCCGCCGCTTTGGCGGCACGCAGCACCTTGGCATCGCTGTGGGGCATGACGATCACCTGGCCTCCGGCCGCCTTGACCTGTTCGACCTGCTCAGGCGTCAACACCGTGCCGGCACCGATCAGGCAATCGGCGGGCAAGCTGTCGCGCAGGGTACGGATACTGGTGTAGGGGTCTGGCGAGTTGAGCGGCACTTCGATCACGCGAAAACCCGCGTCGTACAGCACCTGGCCGACCGCCTGGGCTTCGTCGGGGCGTAGGCCGCGCAGGATGGCGATCAAACCGTTTTGTGCGAGTGCTTGCTTGAGCATGTCAGGCCTCCAGTACAGGTCGAATGAGCCCGGCGGCTTGCGCCAGTTGCCACAGGCCACGCTCGGTGGCTTCTTGCGCCAGGCTGACGTGGGCAAATCCGCAATGGGCGAGGGCGCGTTGATAGCGGGCGCAAAGTGCAGCAGCGCCGACCAGGATGATCGGCTGATGTTTGGCCGAATCTGGCAAGCCGGCGAGCTCATGGCCGATGAGCAGGCCAGACAGGTAATCGAGTTGCTGGTCGGGCGCCAGCTGCGCAGTGAGCCCAAGGGTACGGGCACTGAACAGGGTTGAAAGCACGCCACGCTGGCCATCGTTGGACAGCGCCACGCGCACGCCTTGATCAAACGCCTCGGCCTGGAACTGCTCGCTCGCTTGTTGGGTACGCCCCAGGATGCTGTGCTTGCTCAACACCGCAAACACTTCGCCAGTCATGAAGGTATCGAAATGGGTAATGCGGCCTTCCACCACCTCGACCCACTTGGAATGGCTGCCGGGCAGGCCGATCAACACCTGGGGCCCAAGCCCTTGCAGTACGCCGAGCACTTGGGTTTCTTCGCCACGCATGACATTGGGCAGACCCACTTGCTCGATCACCCCCGGCACGATATGCACCTGCACCCCACGCAGGCTGCGTATGCCATGCAATGCCTGGCCGAGACTGGCGACATCCACGGGCGTGCTGCGATAGGCCGCCTCGCTCCAACCCTGTGCGCTGCCGACCATGCCGCAAGCGATTACCGGCAGCCCGGGCTGGGCATCAAGCCAATCGCCACAGGCGCTATCGAACGCCAGTTCAAAGCCGTCAGTGCATAGCACACCGGCTATTTCCCGGGGCTCTGTGGGCAAATGCATGATGCCCCAGGCTTGAGAGCGCTGTTCCAGCACAACGCCCGCGGGGCCGAGTTTGTAAGCACGAAGGGAGCTGGTCCCCCAATCGAGCGCGATCAATTGCGCCTGCATCGCTTCACCTGAAATGAGTGGGTGCTGAAAAAAGCAGATGGGCGAATATAAACCTAGGGAGCGGAATATCTCAATATATAAATATCAATCCCATATAATGAGACAATACAAGATAAATCCTACAAACATTCTTGTTTTTACTTAGGGAAGGCCGCGGATTTATCGGGTAAGGAAGGTTAAAAAATCGACAAGTCCAGCTCGCGCATCGCGCCCATCCAGATGGCGTAATCGGTGTGGTCCTTGAGGTCGTCACCGGTTTCAGGGTGCAGGAACACCACCAGACCATTGCGATGCAGCGCCAGCCACGGCAACACCACACCGATATATTCCGGCTCGAACGCCAGCTGGCAACTCCAATCCGGGTGCGGGCCCACGGGCCGCTCGTGCACACGGCCCATGCGCAGCGGGAACAACTTGGCGGCGTCCTCACAGAGCGTGCGCGCCTGCTCAATCGTGCTGGCGTCGAAATAGATATGGGCGTGGTAGCCCTTGATACGTTGCATGACTGACTCCGGTTCCACTGTGGGCCGATCCTAGACCGCAATCGACGGCAGGGCCAGCCCGGTCAACGAGTGCGCACTGTTGGCCTGTTCCGCCACAAGCCACTCGACAAAGCGGTCCACCAACTGTCCGCGGCGTTTGCGCTGGGGTTGCACCACGTAATAGCCCAAGCGCGAGATCACCGTGGAGCTGATCGGCCGGCACAGCCAATTCTGCTCCAGCAGGTTATCCACCAGGTGGCGCCAGCCGATGGCGACGCCCTGGCCGGCAATCGCGGCCTGGATCAGCAAGGTGTAGTTGTCGAAGCGCAATTGCCCCGGGGTCGGCGCAGCCGTGATACCCAGTTCGCGGAACACGCCGTTCCAGTCAAACCATTGGCTGTTGTTTTCCTGGCGCAGGTGCAGCAACGGGCAGTCTTGCAAGGTCTGCACCGTCAGGGGCGCGACCTGCTCCTTGAGCCACTGTGGGCTGCACACCGGGAACACTTCCTCATTGAACAACCACAGGCTCTCGCCCTGCTTGAAACGGCCATCGCCGAACAGCACCGCCACATCAATATCGCTGCGCAGGGTGGCCGGGTTGCGCTCACTGGTGACCAGGCTGACATCCACCTGCGGGTTGGCCTGGTGAAAACGATGCAGGCGTGGCATCAGCCAATAGGCGGCGAAGGCAAAGTCGGTGGCGACTTGCAGCACTTCATGCTGGCTTTGTTGAGTGATGGCGCCGAGCCCCTGGTTGATGTTCTGCAGGCCGCCTTGCACATGCTCGAACAGCAGGGCACCGGCGTCAGTCAGTTCGATGCCGCGGTAAATGCGATCAAACAGGCGGATCGCCAGTTGCTCTTCAAGGCGTTTGATTTGCTGGCTGACCGCCGGTTGGGTGGTGCCCAGCTCCATCGCGGCCGCGGTGAAACTGCGATGACGCGCCGCTGCCTCAAAGGCGCGCAGCAAATCGAGAGAGAGGTCACCCAGCGCTTCATACATAAGCTCAACTTATCCTAGTCATTGCTGCTCATGGGCTTTACCCCATAATTCATGGGCCGCATGCTCATTGGCATAAACACTGCCTATGGAATGCCGAGAAACCATGAAGCGCAAGAACATTCTTTTCATCATGGCCGATCAGATGGCCGCGCCGATGCTGCCGTTCTACGGGCCTTCCCCGATCAAGCTGCCCAACCTCAGCCGCCTGGCGGCACAAGGCGTGGTGTTCGACGCCGCCTATTGCAACAGCCCGCTGTGCGCACCGTCGCGCTTCACCTTGGTCAGCGGCCAGTTGCCGAGCAAGATCGGCGCCTACGACAACGCCGCCGATTTCCCCGCCGATGTGCCGACCTATGCCCACTACTTGCGCCGCCTCGGCTACCGCACCGCGCTGTCGGGCAAGATGCACTTCTGCGGCCCCGACCAGTTGCACGGCTATGAGGAGCGCCTGACCAGCGACATCTATCCCGCCGACTACGGCTGGGCAGTGAACTGGGATGAGCCAGACGTACGACCTACCTGGTATCACAACATGTCCTCGGTGCTGCAAGCCGGACCGTGCGTGCGCACCAACCAGCTGGATTTCGACGAAGAGGTGGTGTTCAAAGCCCAGCAATATCTGTTCGACCATATCCGTGAGGAAGGTGACCAGCCGTTTTGCCTGACGGTGTCGATGACCCATCCCCACGACCCTTACACCATTCCCAAGCCGTTCTGGGACTTGTACGCAGACACCGACATCCCAATGCCCGCGACGCCGCCCCAGGCCGACCTCGACCCGCATTCCCAGCGGCTGCTCAAGGTTTATGACTTGTGGGACAAACCGCTGCCTGTGGATAAGATCCGCGACGCCCGCCGCGCCTACTTCGGTGCGTGCAGCTACATCGACAGCAACGTCGGCAAGCTGCTGCAGACCCTGGAAGAGACCGGCCTGGCCGACGACACCCTGATCATTTTCTCTGGCGACCACGGCGACATGCTTGGCGAGCGCGGCCTCTGGTACAAAATGCACTGGTTTGAAATGGCCGCCCGCGTGCCGCTGCTGATCAGTGCGCCGGGGCAGTTCGCCGCTGGCCGCGTCACCCAGGCCGTGTCGACCGCCGACTTGTTGCCGACCCTGGTGGAATTGGCCGGCGGGGAACTGGACCCGCACTTGCCGCTGGACGGCCGCTCACTGGTCCCGCACTTGCAGGGGCAGGGCGGGCATGACGAAGTGTTTGGCGAATACATGGCCGAAGGCACCGTCAGCCCATTGATGATGATTCGCCGGGGCGCCTACAAATTCATCTACAGCGAGGACGATCCTTGCCTATTGTTCGATGTGCACAACGACCCGAGCGAGCAGGAAAACCTCAGCCAGTCAGCTGAACATCGGCCATTGTTCGAGGCGTTCTTGCGTGAAGCGCGGGCTAAATGGGATATCCCGGCGATCCATCAACAGGTGCTCGCCAGCCAACGCCGTCGCCGACTGGTGTTTGAAGCGCTGACCCATGGCAAGCTCAAGAGCTGGGATCACCAGCCACTGGTAGACGCCAGTCAGCAGTACATGCGCAACCATATCGACCTTGATGACCTGGAGCGCAAAGCACGTTTTCCACAACCCTGCCAAAACCAATAAGTAGACGGAGGGAAGGCCATGCAAAAGTTGACCGTGGTACTGAGTTTGGTGATGCTCAGCAGCGCCCAGGTGTACGCAGACACCCGCTGCGAAACGGTAAAGATGGCCGACCCAGGCTGGAGCGATATTGCCGCCACCAACGCTATTACCAGTTTCCTGCTGACGGGCATGGGCTATCAACCCAAGGTCGACACCCTGGCGGTGCCGATTACCTTCGGCGGGCTCAAGGACGGCCAGGTGGATGTCTTCCTCGGCAACTGGATGCCGGCGCAGCAAGGCTTCTACGACAAGTTCGTGGCCAATGGCGATGTGGTGCAACTGGCGAAGAACCTGGAGGGCACCGAGTTCACCCTCGCCGTGCCGGACTATGTGTGGGACGCCGGGGTGCATGACTTTGCCGACCTGAATAAATTTGCCGACAAGTTCGACAAAAAGATCTACGGCATTGGCTCCGGCGCGCCAGCCAATATCTCGCTGCAGGAGATCATCAAGAAGAATGATTTCGACCTTGGGCAGTGGAAGCTGATCGAGTCAAGCGAACAGGCGATGCTCGCAGAGGTCTCGCGAGCGGTGAAAAAACAGCGTTTTATCACCTTTCTCGGCTGGACCCCGCACCCGATGAACGTGCAACTGAAAATGCGCTACCTCAAGGGCGGCGAGCAGTACTTTGGTGCCTCCGGCAGCGTCTATACCTTGACCCGCAAGGGTTACGCACAAGCGTGCCCCAATATCGGAAAACTGCTGACCAACCTGAGTTTTACCCAGCCCATGGAGAACAGCATCATGGCTGACGTGGCCAACAACAAGGTCAGCAATGCGCAGGCGGCGAAGGCGTGGATCAAGGCCAACCCGGCAGTGTTGGACCAGTGGTTGGAGGGCGTGAAAACCCTGGATGGCCAGGAGGCGTTGCCAGCGGTAAAAGCCAAGCTCTGACGTTAAAATCGGACGCAGAGCGTCCTGAGCAGCATTCCCACGCAGAGCGGGGGAACAATCACTCTGACGCTTGCCGGCGACCCTGTGGGAGCTGGCTTGCCTGCGATAGCATCACCCCGGTATGCCTGTCACACCGAGGCGCCAGCATCGCAGGCAAGCCAGCTCCCACAAGTACCCATGCATTGATACTCTTGCCAAAACCCTTTACCCGAGCCTGCGATGCCCCGGCCCAACCGCCATACACTTTTGCCCTTCCTGCGCTGGCTGCCGCGCCAAACCCGCGCCAGCGTCGGCCGGGATGCCATCGTCGGCCTCAGCGGCGCTGTGCTTGCGCTGCCGCAGTCGATTGCCTACGCACTGATCGCCGGTCTCCCTCCCGAATACGGGCTCTACGCCGCCATCATCCCGGTATTGATCGCCTGCCTGTGGGGCTCGTCCTGGCACCTGATCTGCGGGCCCACGGCCGCCATCTCCATCGTGCTTTACGCCAGCATCAGCCCATTGGCCGTGCCAGGCTCCCAGGACTACATCACCCTCATCCTGTTGCTGACCTTCCTCGCCGGGGTGTTCCAGTGGTTGCTCGGCCTGCTGCGCTTCGGCGCGTTGGTGAACTTTGTCTCCCATTCGGTGGTGCTGGGATTCACCCTGGGCGCCGCCGTAGTGATCGCCTTGGGGCAACTGCCCAACCTGCTCGGCTTGGATTTACCGAGCCAGGCCACGGCTATCAATGGCCTGCTGGCGCTGATCGACCACCGTGGCGAGTGGGACCACGCGTCCCTGGCCCTGGGGCTGGGTACGTTGCTGGCAGGTATGCTGCTCAAGTACCTGGTGCCACGCTGGCCGACACTGTTGATCGCCTTGGTGTTGGGCAGCGTGGCGGCATGGCTGTGGCCGGCGATGTTCGGGCATGTGGCACGGGTCAGTTCGTTTATTGGCAAACTGCCGCCGTTCAGCCCGTTGCCGATGGATCTGGATCTGGTGCTGCGCCTGCTGCCCAGTGCCGTGGCGGTGGGGATGTTGGGGTTGGTGACCAGCCTGTCGATTGCCCGTTCGCTGTCCGCCCGCTCGCAACAACTGCTCGACGCCAACCAGGAAGTACGCGCCCAGGGTTTATCCAACATCGTGGGCGGATTTTTTTCCGGCTACCTGTCAGCCGGATCGTTCACCCGCTCGGGCCTCAGTTATGAGGCGGGTGCCTGTTCGCCATTGGCGGGGGTGTTTTCGGCGCTGTGGGTGGCGTTATTTGCGTTATTTGGCGCAGCGTTGATTGCGCATATTCCGATCCCGAGCATGGCGGCGAGTATCCTGCTGATCTGCTGGGGCCTGGTGGACCACCGCGGCATTCGTGCGCTGTTCCGGGTCAGCCGCGCCGAATTTGTGGTGATGAGCCTGACCTGTGTCGCCACCTTGTTGTTGGAGCTGCAAACGGCGATCTATGCCGGGGTACTGGCGTCGCTGTTTTTCTACCTCAAGCGCACCTCGCAGCCACGGGTGCAACACTGGCGCGACGGTGAAGCGGATGTGTTGCGGGTGGGCGGCTCGATCTTTTTTGGCGCCAGCCATTACCTGCAAGTGCGCCTGCAACGTCTGCAGGGTGAGCGGGTGGTGATCGAGGCGCAGCAGATAAACTTTATCGACTATTCCGGGGTGGAGATGCTGCACCAGGAGGCGCGGCGGTTGGCGGGGTTGGGCCGTAGCTTGACGTTGCGTGGGGCCAGGCCGCAGGTGGTCGAGGAATTGATGAAGCTGGAGGGGTCGGATAACTGCCCCCTCCATTTCGAAGACTAAACCCGATCAACTGTGGGAGCTGGCTTGCCTACGATAGCGGTGGATCAGCCAGCACATGGGTAACTGACCTATTGCTATCGCAGGCAAGCCAGCTCCCACATTAAGTGTGCCCACATCAGCGTGTGGGATCAGGCCAATTGCCGGCGCAGTTCGGCCAGTACGGGCGCCGAATCCGGACGCACACCGCGCCACAGCAAGAAGGCTTCCGCCGCTTGTTCCACCAGCATGCCCAGGCCATCCATCGCCACCGCCGCGCCTTGCTCGCTCGCCCAGCGGCAGAATGCGGTGGGTTCCTTGGCGTACATCATGTCGTAGCAGAAGGTCTTGCCCGGCTCGATCAGGCTGCCGGCAATCGGCGGTACATCGCCTGACAGGCTGGCCGACGTGGCATTGATGATCACATCCACCGGCTCACGCAACCAGTCGAAACCACTGGCAGACACCGGGCCCAGGTCATCGAACAGCTCAGCCAGTCGCTCGGCCTTTTCCACGGTGCGGTTGGCGATGATCAACGACGAGGGTTGCTGCGCCAGCAACGGCTCCAGCGCACCGCGTACCGCGCCACCGGCGCCCAACAACAGGATGCGTTTGCCTTGCAGGCTCAGCCCGGCATTGACCGTCAAGTCGCGCACCAGTCCCGCGCCGTCGGTGTTGTCGCCCAACAACGTGCCGTCAGCCAATTTGCTCAAAGTGTTTACGGCGCCGGCGCGCTGCGCCCGTTCGGTCAGGGTATTGGCCAAGCGATAGGCCTCTTCCTTGAACGGCACGGTCACGTTGGCGCCACGGCCGTGTTGGAAGAACTCACGGGCACAGGCGGTGAAGTCCTCCAACGGCGCGAGCATCGTGCTGTAGTGCAGTTGTTCGCCGGTCTGGGCAGCGAACAGACGATGAATCAGCGGCGATTTGCTATGGCCGATGGGGTTGCCGAACACAACATAACGGTCCATCACACCGCCGCCTTGGGCGCGGCAACGCCGAGCCAGTCACGGTCTTGCAGGAAGTAGTCGGTGAGGCGCGCCTCTTCGCTGCCGGCTTCGGCCTTCCAGTCGTAGCTCCAGCGTACCTGAGGTGGCAGCGACATCAGGATCGACTCCGTACGCCCGCCCGATTGCAGACCGAACAGGGTGCCACGGTCATAGACCAGGTTGAACTCAACGTAGCGGCCCCGGCGGAACTCCTGGAACTGGCGTTGTTGCTCGGTGTACGCCATGGCCTTGCGACGCTGCACAATCGGCAGGTAGGCATCGATGTAGGCATCGCCGATGGCGCGGATGAAGGCGAAGCAGGTGTCAAAGCCCCACTCGTTCAAGTCATCGAAGAACAGGCCACCGATGCCACGGGGCTCGTTGCGGTGCTTGATGTGGAAGTAGGTGTCACACCAGGCCTTGTAGCGTGAGTACACGTCCGGGCCAAACGGTGCACAGGCCTTCTCGGCCACGCGGTGCCAATGAATGCAGTCTTCTTCATTGCCGTAATACGGGGTGAGATCGAAGCCACCACCGAACCACCACACCGGTTCTTCGCCTTCTTTTTCAGCGATGAAAAACCGCACATTGGCGTGGGAAGTCGGTACATGCGGGTTATGCGGATGGATCACCAGCGACACACCCAGGGCCTCAAACCCACGGCCCGCCAGTTCAGGGCGATGGGCACTGGCAGACGGTGGCAGACCGCTGCCAAACACGTGGGAAAAGTTGACACCGCCTTTTTCGATCACCGAACCGTTTTCCATCACACGGGTACGACCGCCACCGCCGGCTGGCCGGGTCCAGGCGTCTTCGATAAAGCGAGTGTCCGTCTCGAAGGTTTCCAGGGCGCTGCAAATGCGGTCTTGCAGGTCAAGCAGGTAGGCTTTAACGGCCTCGGTGCGGGTAGTCATGGCATCACCTTGAATCGGGCAAAGCTACGCGAGGCCCATGGGGCGTCGGCGGCAAATGGGCGCACAGGATACCACTGCGCCTACATGCCACTGCACTTAGGTGCGCAGCAGTTGACGAGGATCAAGCTTAGGAGTCCGATAGGGGGCTACGCAGATTCGAACCCAAGGAGAAGTGCAGATGGCCAAACGTATCCAGTTCAGCGCCCATGGCGGCCCCGAAGTACTTGAATATGTGGACTACACGCCAGCGGAGCCTGGCCCACAGCAGGTTCGGGTGCGCAACGAGGCCATCGGCCTGAACTTCATCGACACCTACTTCCGCAGTGGCCTCTACGCGCCGCCCGCGCTGCCATCGGGCCTTGGTGCGGAAGGCGCTGGCGTGGTGGACGCGGTGGGCAGTGAAGTCAGCCAATTCAAAGTTGGCGACCGCGTGGCCTACGGCAGCGGCCCGCTGGGTGCCTACAGCGAGCTGCATGTGTTGCCTGCCGCCAACCTGGTGCACTTGCCGGATGAGATCAGCTTTGAACAGGCCGCCGGCGCCATGCTCAAAGGCCTGACCGTGCAATACCTGTTGCGCCAGACCTATGAGCTCAAAGGCGGTGAAACCATTTTGTTCCACGCCGCTGCGGGTGGCGTGGGTTCCCTGGCCTGCCAATGGGCCAAGGCCCTGGGGGTGAAGTTGATCGGCACGGTCAGCTCGCCGGAAAAGGCCGCCCTGGCCAAATCCCTCGGCGCCTGGGAAACCATCGACTACAGCAAGGAAGATGTCGCACAACGCGTACTGGAATTGACTGACGGCAAGAAGTGCCCGGTGGTGTACGACGGCGTCGGCAAGGACACCTGGCTGACCTCACTGGACAGCGTGGCGCCACGGGGTTTGGTGGTGAGCTTCGGCAATGCGTCGGGTGCGGTGGATGGGGTGAACCTGGGGATTCTGTCGGCGAAGGGTTCGCTGTACGTAACCCGGCCAACGTTGGCGACCTACGCCAACAGTGCGGCAAACTTGCAGGCGATGGCGGACGATCTGTTTTCGATGATCAAGAGCGGCAAGGTGCGCATTGATATCAACCAGCGCTACCCGCTGGCGGAGGCGGCCAAAGCGCAGACGGAGTTGTCGGCGCGGCGCACGACTGGCTCAACCATTCTGCTGCCTTAAGATCGTTCCCACGCTCTGCGTGGGAATGCATACCGTGACGCTCTGCGTCACAAGCGGACGCAGAGCGTCCAATGCGGCGTTCCCACGCAGAGCGTGGGAACGAGCTGCACCTTACGAGGGGCGCACCACATCACCCGTCACCAGGTCCCGAATCAGGCTCGGGTTCTTGCGCCCACCCAGGGCGCCGCCCAACACCAAGTCCACTTGCCCGCGAAAATACTGCTCTACGCGAAGCCGCGTGCGGGCCGCCGGGCGGCCCTGAGGGTTGGCCGAGGTGGAAATCAACGGGCCGACCTGGGCGCACAAATCTCTCACCAACGGATGATCACTGACCCGCAGCGCTACGGTGTCATGCACACCCGTGACCCATTCAGGCAGCAAGTCTTGATGGGGCACCAGCCAGGTATTCGGCCCTGGCCAAGTGCTGGCCATGCGTTCGATCCACGTTTGCGGGAAATCTTCAAACAGAAAGTCGAACTGACGAATATTATCCGCCACCAGGATCAGGCCTTTGTCGACCGAGCGGTTCTTGATCGCCAACAGTCGATCCACTGCTTCTTCGTTCCACGGGTCGCAGCCCAGGCCCCAAACCGCTTCGGTCGGATAGGCGATCACTGCGCCTGCGCGAATTTCCCGTGCGGCTTCCAGCACACGCCACCTGTTGACCATTGTTTACTCTCCGGACTAAAGCTCTGGGCAGTTTACCGATCTTCGTTACAAAACCTAGCGCCAAAAAAGGGCCATTACAAAAGCGGGCACCGCGCCAGCCAGCGCCCGCTTTCGCAAATCACTTGGCCCTCCAACTCCAGTTCCGTCAGGGTGGCCAGTACTTGGGACAACGGCCGACCGCTGGCAATCGCCAAGGCTTCGCTGCTAAGCGGTGCCGCGTGCAGCAGCGCCACCAACGGATGGATCACGGGCACCGGCGCAGCATGGGACAACCGCTGCCAACCGCGCAGGCTTTCAAGAATGTGCTCGATGGTTTCCACAAGCACCGCGCCATCACGGATCAGCTGATGACAGCCCTTGGCGGCGGGGTGGTGGATGGAACCCGGAATCGCGTACACCTCGCGCCCTTGCTCCGCCGCCAGGCGTGCGGTGATCAGCGAGCCGCTGGCCATACTGGCCTCCACCACCAGCACGCCTAACGACAGCCCGCTGATAATCCGGTTGCGCCGTGGGAAATTGCCGGCCTGGGGCGCTGCATCCAGCGGAAATTCGGAAACCACGGCGCTGCCTTGGGCAATCATCGCCGCGGCGAGCCTGCGATGGCGCTGTGGATAAAAATTTTCCAGGCCAGTGCCGAGCACGCCGATGGTATGGCCGCCTACGTCCAATGCCGCCTGGTGCGCCGCGCCGTCAATGCCCACCGCCAGCCCACTGGTGATGACAAAACCGGCGCTCGCCAGGCTACGGGAAAAGGCCGCTGCCGTGTCCATGCCCGGGCGAGAGGCACGCCGACTTCCCACCATGGCCAACTGTGGTTTTTCCAGAATACCGGGGTCGCCCGCCACGAATAACAACGGCGGCGCATCGTCGATCTGCGCGAGCAACGCCGGGTAATCAGGTTGGTCCCACATCAGCAAATGCTGGGCCGGGCGCCCCAGCCAGGCCAACGCTTCACTGGCACCGTCACGGACTTTGGGGCTACGTCGGGCCTCGGCACTGACGGCGGGCAAACCGAGGGAATGCCAGGCGCTGGCGGGAGCACTCAGGGCCTTGGAAGCGCAACCAAAGGCTTCGATCAATACGTGAAAACGCTTGGGCCCCAGTTCTGGCAGCCTGTGCAAGCGTAGCCGGGCTTCCAGCTCTGCCGGGGAAATATCGCTACTGTTTATCGGATTCATATGATCATCCTTGACCGGAACAAGCTGTGGATAACTCTGTTGGTAACTTATTTAGCAGGCTATTTATTGCGCTTGATCAGCCGTCTCGAAACGGTCTTGCACGGCTAGCGACCGTGAAGCACTGAGCACCAGGGCATAGCTGAGCTTTTCATAGGTACGAAACACCAGAAGGGTGCCGGCTCGCTCATCCGGGAGTGGCGTGGGCGTGCCGGTGAGGGCGTCTCGCACGGTGGCGCCAGCCTTGATCACCGTCAGCAGTTGGCCCTCCACCAGGCCATCGCGGCGGCCCTTGTTCAGGGTCACAGCGTCGAGCACGCCAATCTGCGTGACGCCCTTGGGGATGTCGATGATATGCCCTGTAATCAAGGGTGCAGGTTTGCACGGCTCCAGGTTCGCCAAAGCAACGGGAGGCTCGGCGCGCAACAAGCGGTCGCCTGGGCGGATTTCCTGGGTCACCCGTTGCACTGCGAGGGTGGTGAGGCTGTCGGCAAGCACAAAGCGCGCAGTGCCGATGTCGTCGGCATTGATGCCGAGTAACTCCTGGGTAACGGGGTCGGTGTAGGCCTTGCCTCGCCGAAAGATCCCGTAGCTCGGCTGGGCCGGGTCCAGACGCCCGCGCGCATGCACACGCTCGTCGTTGGCACCCAGCACGCGCCCGCCTTGCGCCGCAATAATATAAGGCGCGTTATCCAGGTCCTCGGGCGAGTCAAAAATACGGTTGTGCAGTAAAAAATGCTGGATGGCCTGTTGCGCTGCCTGATCCAGGCGCTCAGTGGGTTGCGCAATCAACGCCGTGGCGAACGGGGCCCACAGCAGCAAGACGAGTAGCGATTTCCTCATGGGGTGAATCTCCTTTATTATGTGCGTTCGCGTGAAATGCCATGGCCTTCGCGGCTTCCGAGCGTTTCACACCGGCCGTATGGGTCCATCCCACCGCCGATTTGTCTCTTCCTCACATGTGCAGCAATTACGCTTATGGCTATTTTGAACATCCTCGAATTTCCCGACTCGCGCCTGCGCACGATCGCCAAGCCGGTGGCCGTAGTGGACGACAAGGTTCGTCAGTTGGTCGATGACATGTTTGAAACAATGTATGAAGCCCCGGGCATCGGCCTCGCCGCTACCCAGGTCAACGTGCATCTGCGTGTCGTGGTCATGGACCTGTCGGAAGATCGCAGCGAACCTCGGGTGTACATCAACCCTGAGTTCGAACCGCTGACCGAAGAGATGGGCGAATACCAGGAAGGCTGCCTGTCGGTACCGGAGTTCTACGAAAATGTGGAACGCCCGCTGCGCGTGAAGATCAAGGCGCTGGACCGTGACGGCAAGCCTTTCGAACTGGTTGCCGAAGGCCTGCTGGCGGTGTGTATCCAGCATGAATGCGACCACCTCAACGGCAAGCTGTTTGTCGATTACCTGTCCACGCTCAAGCGTGACCGCATCAAGAAGAAGCTGGAAAAAAAGCATCGCCAGCAAGCTTGATGCCCTTCTTCCAAAGGCTTGCTGCGGCAAGCCTTTTTCTTTTGTGACCGCTTTTAACCGAGAACTCCCATGACCGAGCCATTGCGAATTGTTTTTGCCGGCACTCCTGAATTTGCCGCCGAACACCTCAAGGCGCTGCTTGCCAGCCCTTATGACATCGTCGCGGTGTACACCCAGCCGGATCGCCCGGCCGGTCGCGGGCAAAAACTGATGCCGAGTCCGGTCAAGCAGTTGGCGCTGGAGCACAACATTCCTGTGCTGCAGCCGCCGACCCTGCGTAACGCCGACGCCCAGGCCGAACTGGCCGCGCTGAAGCCCGACCTGCTGGTGGTGGTGGCTTACGGTTTGATCCTGCCTCAGGCTGTGCTGGATATACCGCGCCTGGGTTGCATCAACAGTCATGCTTCACTGCTGCCACGCTGGCGCGGTGCGGCGCCGATTCAGCGCGCCGTTGAAGCGGGCGATCAGGAGAGCGGCGTGACCGTGATGCGCATGGAAGCCGGCCTGGATACCGGGCCGATGCTGCTCAAAGTCACCACCCCGATCTCCGCCCAAGACACCGGCGGCAGCCTGCACGACCGCCTGGCTGAGCTGGGGCCGCCCGCCGTGATCCAGGCCATCGCTGGCCTGGCTGCCGGCACCCTGCAAGGTGAAATCCAAGACGACAGCCTGGCCACCTACGCCCACAAGCTGAACAAGGACGAAGCGCGCATCGACTGGAGCCGCCCTGCCGTGGAACTGGAGCGCCTGGTACGTGCCTTCAACCCATGGCCGATCTGCCACAGCACCCTGAACGGCGAAGCCTTGAAAGTGTTGGCCGCGACCCTGGCCGATGGCGTAGGCGCTCCCGGTGAGATCATCGGCGCCAGCAAAGACGGCCTGTTGGTGGCTTGCGGTGAACAGGCGCTGTGCCTGACGCGTCTGCAATTGCCCGGCGGCAAGGCGCTGAACTTCAGCGATCTGTTCAACAGTCGTCGTGAGAAATTCGCCCTGGGCACCACGCTTGGAGTGGTCACTCAATGAACCCACGTCTGGCCGCCGCCAAGGCTCTCGCCGCTGTGCTCAATGGCAAGGCTTCGCTGAACAGTTCTCTGCCGACGCAGTTGGATAAGGTTGAAGACCGCGACCGCGGGTTTACCCAGGACCTGGCCTTTGGCACCGCCCGTTGGCAGCCACGGTTGTCTGCGTTGGCCGCCAAGCTGCTGCAAAAACCGTTCAAAGCGGCGGACGCGGATGTCGAGGCGCTGTTGCTGGTGGGCCTCTACCAGTTGCTCTACACCCGCGTGCCGGCCCACGCCGCTATCGGTGAAACCGTCGGTTGCGCCGACAAGCTGAAAAAGCCCTGGGCCAAGGCCCTGCTCAATGCCGTGCTGCGCCGCGCCCAGCGTGAAAGCGAAACGCTGTTGGCCGAGCTGGAACATGATCCGGTGGTGCGCACCGCCCACCCGCGCTGGCTGCAAAAATCCCTGAAGGCCTTTTGGCCCGAGCAATGGGAGGCTATCTGCGCGGCCAACAACGCGCACCCGCCGATGATCCTGCGGGTCAACCGTCGCCACCACAGCCGGGATGCATACCTGCAATTACTAGCCGGCGCGGCCATCAACGCCACCCCGTGCGTGTACAGCACGGACGGTATCGTGCTGGAAGTCGCCGCCGATGTACGCAGCCTGCCGGGCTTTGCCGAAGGCTGGATCAGCGTGCAGGACGAGGCCGCGCAATTGGCTGCCGATCTGCTCGATTTGGCCCCAGGCCAGCGCGTACTCGACGCCTGCTGCGCGCCAGGCGGTAAGACGTGTCACATCCTTGAGGTTGAAAAAGACCTGGCCGGTGTGGTGGCTGTGGACCTTGAGGCCAAGCGCCTGGTGCGCGTGCGGGAAAACCTTGCACGCCTGGGCCTCAACGCCGACCTGATCGCCGCCGACGGCCGCGACACCGCCACCTGGTGGGACGGCAAGCCATTCCAGCGCATCCTGCTGGACGCTCCTTGCTCCGCCACCGGCGTGATCCGACGTCATCCGGACATCAAGCTGACCCGCCAGCCCGACGACATCGCCGCCCTGGCGGTGTTGCAAGGCGAACTGCTCGACGCGCTGTGGCCAACCCTGGAAGTCGGCGGCATCCTGCTTTACGCCACCTGCTCCACGCTGCCCACCGAAAATACCGAGGTCATCCAAGCTTTCCTCGCCCGCACCAGCGGCGCGCGCGAACTGGACCTCGCCACTAGCGCCGGTATCAAGCAGCCCCACGGTCGCCAACTGCTCGCGCAGGAAGGCGGGCACGATGGCTTCTACTACGCCAAACTGATCAAGATCGCTGCCGCGCGCGGCTGAATGGTTTTAAGGGAGTGACCGGATGAAAATCATCATCCTTGGAGCAGGGCAGGTTGGTGGCACGCTGGCCGAACATTTGGCCGGTGAAGCCAACGACATCACCGTGGTCGACACCGATGCCGAGCGCCTGCGCAACCTGGGCGACCGCCTGGACATTCGTACGGTGCAAGGTCGCGCGTCGTTTCCGACGGTGCTGCGTCAGGCCGGTGCCGACGATGCCGACATGCTGGTGGCTGTGACCAACAGCGACGAGACCAACATGGTCGCCTGCCAGGTCGCCCACACCCTGTTCCACACCCCGACCAAGATCGCTCGGGTGCGGGAAGCGGCTTACCTGACCCGCGCCGGGTTGTTCGACAACGACGCCATTCCGGTGGACGTACTGATCAGCCCGGAACAGGTGGTGACCCACTACATCAAGCGCCTGATCGAAATTCCAGGTGCGTTGCAAGTCATCGACTTCGCCGAAGGCAAAGCGCAACTGGTGGCAGTGAAGGCCTATTACGGCGGGCCGCTGGTGGGCCAGCAACTGCGCCAGCTGCGTGAGCACATGCCAAACGTGGAAACCCGCGTCGCCGCGATTTTCCGCCGTGACCGGCCGATCCTGCCCCAGGGCGACACGGTGATCGAGGCTGACGACGAAGTGTTTTTCATCGCCGCCAAGGCGAACATTCGTGCGGTCATGAGCGAAATGCGCAGGCTCGACGAGAGCTACAAACGCATCGTCATCGCCGGCGGTGGGCAGATTGGCGAGCGTTTGGCCGAAGCCATCGAAAGCCGCTATCAGGTGAAGATCATCGAGATGAGCCCGACGCGGTGTCGGCATTTGTCCGACACCCTCGACAGCACTGTCGTACTGCAAGGCAGCGCCTCGGACCGTGATCTCCTGATGGAAGAGAACATCGCCGACGCGGATATCTTCCTGGCCCTGACCAACGATGACGAAGCCAACATCATGTCGTCGTTGCTGGCCAAGCGGCTGGGGGCGAAGAAGGTGATGACCATCATCAACAACCCGGCCTATGTGGACCTGATCCAGGGCGGCGATATCGACATTGCCATCAGCCCGCAGTTGGCGACCATCGGTACCTTGCTCGCCCACGTGCGCCGTGGCGACATTGTCAGCGTGCACTCGTTGCGCCGTGGCGCAGCGGAAGCCATCGAGGCGATTGCCCACGGTGACTCCAAGTCCAGCAAAGTGATTGGCAAGGCGATCCGCGATATCGGCCTGCCGCCCGGTACCACCATTGGCGCGATCATTCGCGATGAAGAAGTGATCATTGCCCATGACGATACGGTGATCGCCACCGGAGACCACGTGATTTTGTTCCTTGTGGATAAAAAATATATTCGCGATGTTGAGAAGCTGTTCCACGTGGGGCTGAGTTTTTTCTGATTAAAAAATTGTGTGAGCCTGCCGCCGCCATCGCGGGCAAGCCCGCTCCCACATGTGATCGCGCTCCAAGTGTGGGAGCGGGCTTGCCCGCGATGACGATATCGAAACCGCTATGTAGCTAAAGGATGCACAGCCATGCTCGAATCCCTGGAAAAAATGCTCGCCAAGGGTGTGGATAATTCATTGCTGCGCTTTGGCCTGGGCAAGGGTTATCTGGACCTGAAGGACAACGCAAAGGCGGCCGAGCATTTGCAGCGATGCGTCGAGTTCGATCCGAAGTATTCGGCGGCGTGGAAGTTGTTGGGCAAGGCGCGGCTGGGATTGGAAGATCGCGCGGCAGCACACCTGGCATGGGAGAAGGGCATCGAAGCCGCCCAGGCCCATGGCGACAAACAGGCCGAAAAAGAAATGACGGTGTTCCTGAAGAAACTTGATCGCCAAACCTGAGGTGATCACCTGTGGGAGCTGGCTTGCCTGCGATGCAGACACCTCGGTATATCAGGCACTCCGAGGTGATGCTATCGCAGGCAAGCCAGCTCCCACATTTGATCTCCATTGGGCTGGAGGTCAGCGGTGAGTCAGTACCACCGCGCCTCACCCGGCGGGCGTTTCTTGAAGCGCTTCATGCTCCACATGTACTGGCTTGGGTAAGCACCTACATAGCGCTCAACTACCTTGCTCATCGCCGCACAGGACGTCGCGGTATCGGTGCTGTACATGTCCTCCGGCGCCGCTTCCAGGATCACCTTGTAGCCCGAGCCGTCCGGCAGGCGCAGGGCGTGCAGGAATACGCCAACGGCCTTGTGGCCCGCGAGCATGTTCGGCACGAATTTACTGGTGAGCGCCTGGGTGGCAAAAAACGGTACGAAGATCCCGGCGGACTCAGCCGGCTCCGGGTCGGCAGGAATACCCACCTGGCCGCCTTTGCGCACTTCCTTGATCACACTGAGAATGCCTTCCTTGGTGGAAGCCGCCACGCGGTTGCCCAACTGCACGCGCTGCTTGCGCAGCAACTCGTCCACGGCCTTGAGCTTGGGCGGGCGATAGAAAATGATCGGTTTGCACTGGCTGCAGTAGAAGTGGTTCAACACTTCCCAGTTGCCCAGGTGGCTGGTGATGCCCACCACGCCTTTGCCAGAAGCCAGGGCCTCGTGCAGCACTTCCAGGCCCTCGACTTCGCGGACCAGGTCGATGGAGCGCTGCGCCGGCCAGATCCACGCGCAGGCGCTTTCGGTGAGGGACTTGCCGATGTCCATCAGGCTGCGGCCCACCAGGCGCTCGCGCTCTGCCGGGTCCATGTCCGGGAAGCATTTGGAGAGGTTGATCCGCACCGTATCGCGGGAACGGTTGGGGGTTTTCCACATGATCCAGCCGATCCCTGTGCCGACGGCTTGTACAGCGCGCCAGGGCAGCAGGGCAAACAACCGAAGAGCGCCTACCAGCAAGGCGCCTTTAAACTTTTCCACAGGTCACTCCTGATCGTGTGTGGTGCGCAAAGCCGGCATTCTAACCGGCGTTGACCAAGTCCGCGTAACGGTCGCAGTCCTGGGTGTGGTCCATGACCATGCCCGAGGCCTGCATGAAGGCGTAGCAGATGGTCGGCCCGACGAAAGTGAAGCCGGCCTTTTTCAAGGCTTTGCTCATGGCTTCGGCTTCGGGCGTGATCGCCGGGACGTCGCTGCGATCCTTGAAGTGATTGACCTTGGGTTTGCCGCCGACAAACGACCACAGCAACCCCACCGGGTCTTCCAGCGCCAGCCAGGCCGCGGCGTTGCGCCGGGTAGCGTTGAGCTTCAAGCGATTGCGCACGATGCCCGGGTCCTGCATCAGCACCTCGATTTCTTCATCGCTCAATTGCGCCAGACGCTGCGCGTCAAAGCCGAACAACACCTTTCGATAATGCTCGCGTTTGCGTAAAACGGTGATCCAGGACAGGCCTGCCTGGAACCCTTCGAGCAAAAGCAACTCGAACAAACCCTGCGCATCGCGCAGCGGCGTTCCCCACTCTTGATCGTGATAAGCCATGTACAGCGGATCTTCAGAACACCAAAAGCAGCGTGGCATAAGGCTCCAGGGAGTGGTGGCGGGGCCGAATCGGGTATACTCCCGCTCTTTAAATCGCAGCCCAAGTAACAGGTGAATTTCGTGAGCCAGCCTACGCCAGCCGTGCGTACCTTCCAAGACTTGATCCTCGCCCTCCAGCAATACTGGGCCGAGCAAGGTTGTGTGGTACTTCAGCCCTACGATATGGAAGTAGGCGCCGGCACTTTCCACACCGCTACATTCCTGCGGGCCATCGGCCCGGAAACCTGGAACGCCGCTTATGTGCAGCCCAGTCGCCGCCCGACTGACGGCCGCTACGGCGAAAACCCGAACCGTCTGCAGCACTACTACCAGTTCCAGGTGGTATTGAAGCCCAACCCGGACAACTTCCAGGAGCTGTACCTGGGCTCGCTCAAGCATGTGGGCCTGGACCCACTGGTGCACGACATTCGTTTCGTCGAAGACAACTGGGAATCGCCAACCCTGGGCGCCTGGGGCCTGGGCTGGGAAGTCTGGCTCAATGGCATGGAAGTGACGCAGTTCACCTATTTCCAGCAAGCCGGCGGCATCGAGTGCTACCCGGTCACTGGCGAGATCACCTATGGCCTTGAGCGCCTGGCCATGTACCTGCAAGGCGTGGACTCGGTCTACGACCTGGTATGGGCTGACGGCCCGTTCGGCAAGGTGACCTACGGCGATGTGTTCCATCAGAACGAGGTGGAGCAGTCCACCTACAACTTCGAACACGCCAACGTCGACAAGCTGTTCGAACTGTTCGACTTCTATGAAAGCGAAGCCAAGCGCCTGATCGAACTCGACCAGCCGCTGCCGTTGCCAAGCTATGAAATGGTGTTGAAGGCGTCCCATACCTTCAACCTGCTGGATGCCCGCCGTGCTATTTCGGTTACTGCGCGCCAGCAATACATCCTGCGTGTGCGCACCCTGGCGCGTTCCGTCGCCCAAGCCTACCTGCTGGCTCGCGCCAAGCTGGGCTTCCCGATGGCAACCCCGGATTTGCGTGATGAAGTGTTGGCTAAGCTGGAGGCTGCACAATGAGTGCTCAAGATTTCCTGGTTGAACTGGGCACCGAAGAGCTGCCACCCAAGGCACTCAATACCCTGGCCGATGCGTTCCTGGCCGGTATCGAAAAAGGCCTGCAGACTGCCGGCCTGAAGTTTGAAACCAAAAAAGTCTACGCCGCGCCGCGCCGTCTGGCTGTGCTGCTGACCGCGCTGGAAACCCAGCAGCCGGACCGCAACATCAACCTGGACGGCCCACCGCGTCAGGCAGCTTTCGATGCCGACGGCAACCCGACCCAGGCCGCCCTTGGCTTTGCCAAGAAGTGTGGCGTAGAGCTGAGCGAGATCGACCAAAGTGGCCCGAAACTGCGTTTCAGCCAGGTCATCACCGGCAAGCCGACCGCCAGCCTGTTGCCGACCATCGTTGAAGACTCCCTGAACGACCTGCCTATCCCCAAGCGCATGCGCTGGGGTGCGCGCAAGGAAGAGTTCGTGCGTCCGACCCAATGGCTGGTGATGCTGCTCGGTGACCAGGTCATCGATTGCACCATCCTCGCCCAGAAGGCCGGTCGTGAGTCCCGTGGTCACCGCTTCCATCATCCAGAAAGCGTGCGTATCACTTCGCCGGCCAACTACCTCAACGACCTGCGCGCTGCTTATGTGCTGGCCGACGCCAATGAGCGTCGCGAGCTGATCAGCAAGCGCACCGAAGAATTGGCCCGCCTGCAGGAAGGCACCGCCATCGTGCCGCCAAGCCTGCTGGACGAAGTGACCGCCCTGGTGGAATGGCCGGTGCCGCTGGTGTGCTCGTTCGAAGAGCGTTTCCTCGATGTGCCGCAAGAAGCCTTGATTACCACCATGCAGGACAACCAGAAATACTTCTGCCTGCTGGATGTGGACGGTAAGTTGTTGCCGCGTTTTATCACCGTCGCCAACATCGAAAGCAAAGACCCGCAGCAGATCATCGCCGGTAACGAAAAAGTCGTGCGCCCGCGCCTGACCGACGCCGAGTTCTTCTTCAAGCAAGACAAGAAGCAGAAGCTGGAAGACTTCAACCTGCGCCTGCAAAACGTGGTGTTCCAGGAAAAACTCGGCAGCGTCTACGACAAGGCCGTGCGTGTGTCCAAGCTGGCGGCCTACATTGCCCCACGTATTGGCGGTGATGCCGCATGGGCTGCGCGTGCCGGCTTGCTGTCCAAGTGCGATCTGGCCACCGAAATGGTCGGCGAGTTCCCTGAGATGCAAGGTGTTGCCGGTTACTACTACGCCCTCAACGACGGCGAGCCGGACGATGTCGCCCTGGCCCTGAACGAGCAGTACATGCCACGCGGTGCCGGTGCAGAACTGCCGACCACCCTGACGGGTGCGGCTGTGGCGATTGCCGACAAGCTCGATACGCTGGTGGGTATCTTCGGTATCGGCATGCTGCCCACCGGCAGCAAAGACCCGTATGCCCTGCGCCGTGCGGCATTGGGCGTGCTGCGTATCCTGATCGACAAGAAGCTGGACCTCGACCTGACCCAGGCCGTGGTATTCGCCGTCGGCCAGTTCGGCACCAAGGTCAAGCAAGCCGGCCTGGCCGAGCAAGTGCTGGAGTTCGTGTTCGACCGCCTGCGTGCGCGTTACGAAGACGAAGGCGTGGACGTTTCCGTCTACCTGTCGGTACGTGCCCTGCAACCGGGTTCGGCACTGGACTTCGACCAGCGTGTACAAGCCGTGCAAGCGTTCCGCAAGCTGCCGGAAGCCGATGCCCTGGCCGCCGTGAACAAGCGCGTGTCGAACCTGCTGAGCAAGGCCGATAACCGCGGCAGTGCCGAAGTCGACCCTGGCCTGTTTGCCGACGCCAAGGAGTTCTCGCTGAACTCGGCCATCGCCAAGGCAGAGAACGCCGTGAAGCCGCTGATCGCCGAGCGTGACTACGCGCAAGCGTTGGCGCGCCTGGCGTCTCTGCGTGAACCGGTAGACGCGTTCTTCGAAGCGGTGATGATCAATGCCGACGATGCCGGCGTACGGAAAAACCGCTACGCGATGCTCGCGCGTCTGCGTGGCCTGTTCATCAATATCGCCGACATTTCCGTACTGGGCTGATCATGTTGAAACTGCTGATTCTCGATCGGGACGGGGTGATCAACTACGACTCCGACGCTTACATCAAGTCGGTGGAGGAGTGGATCCCGCTGCCCGGTTCGATCGAGGCCATCGCGCAGTTGAGCAAAGCCGGCTGGACAGTGGCCATCGCCACCAACCAGTCCGGCATCGCCCGCGGTTACTACGACATCGCCACCCTGGACGCCATGCACGCGCGGTTGCGCACGTTAGTGACCGAGCAGGGCGGTGAGGTGGGGCTGGTGGTCTACTGCCCCCACGGGCCGGACGAAGGCTGCGATTGCCGCAAGCCCAAGCCTGGCATGTTGAAAATTATTGCAGAACATTACAAGGTGCCCTTGGCTGGGATATGGTTCGTCGGGGACAGCCTCGGTGACCTGGAGGCGGCCAAAGCCGTCGACTCTCAGCCAGTTTTGGTTAAAACCGGAAAAGGCGAAAAGACCCAGGCTAAAAACCTGCCGGTAGGCACCTTGATTTTTGACGATCTGGCGGCCGTTGCCGCAGAACTTATCAACAACTAGCCGCCCTCGACTTCCTGACCAAGGACTGTTCGGGAGTGCGCTTTTAACAGGCGGGCCGTGTCCCGCAACGGTAAATGCCGCCATGTCGATCTTGCAGGCCATCAGAACCTTTTTCTTTTACCTGCTGCTGGGCACCAGTTCGTTTCTCTGGTGCACCCTGAGCTTTTTTATTGCACCCTTCCTGCCCTTCAAGGCGCGCTATCGCTTTATCAACGTCTACTGGTGCCGCTGCGCGTTGTGGCTGAGCAAGGTGTTCCTGAATATTCGTTTCGAGGTCAAGGGCGCTGAAAACGTTCCTGATCAGCCGTGCGTGATTCTCTCGAACCACCAAAGCACTTGGGAGACGTTCTTCCTCTCTGCGTATTTCTCGCCGTTGAGCCAGGTGCTCAAGCGCGAGTTGCTGTATGTGCCATTCTTCGGCTGGGCCATGGCCATGTTGCGTCCGATCGCCATCGACCGGGACAACCCCAAGGCTGCGCTCAAGCATGTCGCCAAGAAGGGCGATGAGTTGCTCAAGGACGGCGTCTGGGTGCTGATCTTCCCTGAGGGCACGCGGGTCCCCTACGGCACAGTGGGCAAGTTCTCACGCGGTGGTACCGCCCTGGCGGTCAACGCCAACCTGCCTGTGCTGCCGATTGCGCATAACGCTGGCAAGTTCTGGCCCAAGACTGGCTGGGCTAAACGCCCAGGCACTATCACTGTAGTGATCGGCGAACCGATGTATGCAGAAGGCGAAGGACCACGTGCCATCGCCGCCCTGAACGACCGCGCTGCGGCGTGGAATGAGGCGCAGCAACGGGCCATGGGCTCCCTGCCTCCGGAACCGGTGGTGGTGGAGACGCCGGCCGTTTGAGCATCTGTGGATAACCTGTGTACGCTTTGTTGGCGAATTGGCTTTTTTGCTTCATAACAAGCTGATTTAATTACATATTTCTGAAGCTCATAAAATTCAGAAAAACGTGCATAAGTTTTTTCTTCATAAAAAAACCGGTCCTTGTGACCGGTTTTTTATGCACAGCAAAAAAGCCGCTTTTTCAGTCCTCCAATAGCGGCAGCAGCAGGATAAACGTCGAGCCCCTGCCTAGCTCACTTTCGCACACGATCCGCCCTCCATGCCGTTCTACTACCGCCTTGACCATGGTCAGGCCCAACCCAAGACCTTCACTGCCCTGGGCCGAATCGAAACGTCGGTATTGGTTGAACAACTCCGGTAGATCCTTCGGCGCAATCCCCGGCCCCTGATCACTTATCCCGCATTCCAACCAGCCTTGCGCACTGCCATGCCTTAACCTGACGGTGGTGCCGGATGGGGAGTATTTGATCGCATTCTCCAGCACATTGAACAATGCCCGGGTGAGCAGCGATTGGTCGGCATAGACCATGGCTTCATCCGCCTCATCCAGGTCGTGGACCAAATGGATGCCCTTCAACTGCGCAATCACCGCCACTTGATCAAAGGCGTCCATCACCAGCATGGCAAACAGGGTGGGCTGGAACTGGTAACCGTCCGCTTCAGCCTTGGCCAATTGCACAAAGGATTCGGTCAGACTCAAGGCTCGCCGTACCTGCTGTTCGATCTGAGTAAACACCGGGGACTCCCCGTTGTGCACGTCCAGCAGGGCGAGGATCGCTGAATGCGGCGCACGCAGGTCGTGGGAAAGGAAACGCAGCATGGTCTCGCGATGCTGCTGGGCTTCACGCTCCTTGCTCAGGTCCGTCAGGCTCAACAACCAGCCGAGGGCGAAATCCCCTTCGGCAGGCAGCAAAGGGGCCAGTTCCATGCGCAAACTGCGTTGGTGGATATCGCGAAACTCGACCAGCTCCAGCGCCGAGAGGGCAGGGCGTACACCATTATGCAGCGGGGGATAACCCAGATCGGCGAGCTGTTCGACGAGGTTTTCGCCGACCAGGTCATTGCCGAATACTTCACGGGCCACGCGGTTGGCCAACAGGATACTGCCCTGGGGATCGGTAATCAGGGTCGCTACCGGCAGGCACTCCAAGCCATCAGCCATAAAGCGCCGCGTATCGCGGGTACGGCTGACGGCTTGTTCAAGGGCAAAGATCCGCCCTTGCAGCACATCGCCCTTACTGGCGGGCGCGCGACGACGTTCCGGAAGCACCTTGGGCTCGTTATCCAGGCGTGCCAGTTCCCAGCCAAAGTAGGCGAGGATCACGCTCAGACGTCGCCAATTCCAGATCAGGTAACTCAGCAACAAACCGATCAGACACGCTGCGGGGCTCCACCAGTGGCCCAGGCGCAATAACGCCCATGAGCCCAGCAAAGCCACGGCCATGCCTGCCAAGGTCATCCACAGGGCGTAGCGTGGGCGCACAAGCAGAAGGCCCAACAGCAGGGCCACCAGGGACGTTGCCAGCAACGCCGCCAGCCAGCCGGGCAAATCGACGATGCTGCGGCCCTGCAATAAACCATTCAGTACGTCCGCCTGGATCTCAACGCCCGCTGTAGTACCTACGGTGGAAGAGAGGGGCGTCACGAAACGATCGGCCATGCCATAGGCTGAGGCGCCGATCAGAACCAGGCGACCACGCAGCGACTCGGGAGGTACCTCGCCGCGCAATACGCTGACGTAGGACACACTGGGAAAATGGTCTGGTTCCGAAGTGAACGGCACACGGATTTCATGTTCCTGGTGCCAGTGACCTCCAGTAGGCTCTTGCGGCAGGCCCGGCATCGTCTCGGCGTGCTCGCTCATGGCGAATGCCAGCCACGCCAACTGAGGAAGTGTGCTTCCCGGAGGGCCTTCACGTAGATACACGCTGCGCACCACTCCGTCGTTATCCGCTTCGACGTTGATGTGCCCGACGCCCTTGGCGCACTTGAGCAGTGGCGACAACGGCGTTACCTGGGCCCTGGGGCTGACGCTGCTGTCCCCGGCGATGGGCAGCAATACATTGCCGGCTTTGCAGACGGCATCGGCCAGTTGTTGGTCGTCATTATTGTCGCCGGGCTCACTGAAGATCACGTCAAACAAAATGCCCGCTGGCTGTGCGGCGTTCAGGCGTTCAATCAGCTCGGCATGCACGCTGCGCGGCCAGGGCCACGGGCCTAACGCTTCCAGGCTGGGCGTATCAATGGTCACCAGAACGATCCGTGGATCTGCCGGTAACGGCGTCAGGCGGCGCAGGCTGTCATAGAGCGGATTGTTGAGTGCCAGCCCCGCACTCAAGGATAAGTACGCGGTGAAGGGCAGGAGCACCAAACCGATCAACAGCCATTCACGAACCAGCCCATGAAACAAAAGCTGCGCCTGGGTAGGTTGGCGTTTCTCGGCTTTGCGCCATAGGTTCACAGGGCTACCGCCAAAAGGGTGCCAAGGAGTCGATGGTCATTGAGTAAAGATTTCATAAGCCCAGGATCCCTCTCCATGGGGTTGCGATGAAGTGCATACGGTGTTCTGAAACCAGTGAAGCTTATTTGGGTCTCATTGGAGGAGTTCCCGCGGCCGCGCAATGAACGATACCGCACATTCAAGCAGGCATTACGCACCAGCGAGGCGATCGGCACCGACCCTTTTCCTGACCGACTGGAGCCGGTATCTTTCTTTGAGGACGTAGTGGGTGGCGTTTACGGCGCTTTCAGCGTATCGAGAGATACGAGCACCGTAAAATCCGCCCATAATTATTCAGATTCAGAGGCCGGCATTTGTACAGCATGTGCCCCTATCCAAATCCAAGCTCTCGTTTTTTGTAGGAAGGACCCCACCCATGCGTGTCGCAATACTGGATGACGAACCCGCGGAGTTGCGACGGGTGGAACAGACACTGCGACAGATTCCCGGCCCGGCTGAACAGCCTTGGTCGCTGCATTTTTTCGAACGTGGTGAAGACCTGCTGCGCCAGCTACGCCGGGAAACCTTTGACCTGCTGATTCTTGACTGGCAACTGCCGGACATCTCCGGGATCGCGTTATTGCGCTGGACTCGCGAGCACATGGAATCGCCCCCTGCCGTGATCATGCTCACCAGTCGCGATGCCGAGAGTGACATCGTCACGGCGTTGAATAGCGGGGCGGATGATTATGTCAGCAAGCCGTTTCGGCCCAACGAACTCAAAGCCCGAGTCAGCGCCGTCCTGCGGCGCCACGGTTTGCAAAAGTCGGCTACCCAAGAAGTGCAGAGCTTTAACGATCTGACGTTCGACGATGCCGAACTGACCGTCACCCGAGCGGGCAAACCCATCAACCTGACAGAACGAGAATACCGTTTGGCAAGTTGTCTATTTGCCAACCTGGCCCGACCGTTGTCTCGCGAGTACCTGTATGAGCGATTCTGGAGCCACGAAGAAATGGTGTCGTCGCGGCCGTTGGACACGCATATCTACCGCCTGCGTAACAAGCTAGGGCTGACAGCTGATCGCGGTTGGCAGCTGTTGACGATCTATGGGTACGGGTATCGGTTGGAGAGTGTGACACCCGCCGCGCAAAATTGAGTACGCCGATGTTCCACGTGGAGCATTTAAGAATTCGAGTCTGCAGACCAATAAAAAAGGCCAACGCTAAGCGTTGGCCTTTTGTTTTTAGCTGATGTGCCTGATCAGAAGTCCAGGTTAGACACCGCCAAGGCATTGCTCTCAATGAAGTCACGACGAGGCTCGACCGCATCACCCATCAGGGTGTTGAAGATCTGGTCTGCGCCAATGGCGTCTTCGATGGTCACGCGCAGCATGCGACGTTGAGCAGGGTCCATGGTGGTTTCCCACAGCTGATCAGGGTTCATCTCGCCCAGACCTTTATAGCGCTGGATGGTATGACGCTTGGTGCTTTCCGCCATCAACCAGTCCAAGGCTTCCTTGAACTCCTTGACCTGCTTCTTGCGTTCGCCACGCTGAATGTAAGCACCGTCGTCCAGCAGGGTGCTCAGTTGAGCACCGAGGGTGACTACGGTCTTGTAGTCGTTGCTGCCGAAGAAGTCGCGGTTGAAGGTGACGTAGTTGGACAGGCCGTGGGAGATCAGTTCGACCTCTGGCAGCCATACGTTACGTTCACGGTCTTCACGCAGGCTGGCTTTGTATACCAGGCCAGACTTCTCCACAGTACGCAGGCGCACTTCGTACTGGGCCAGCCAATCTTGCATGGCGGCGTGATCGCCCAACTGCTCCAGGCTCACGGCTGGCAGGTAGATGAAGTGCTCGGTCAGCTCCTGAGGGTACAGGCGCGACAAACGCTTGAGCGTCTTCATGACCATACGGAAGTCGTTGACCAGGCGCTCCAGCGACTCACCCGAGATGCCCGGCGCTTCGTCATTCAGGTGCAGGCTCGCATCTTCAAGGGCCGATTGCGTCATGTACTCTTCCATGGCGTCGTCGTCTTTGATGTATTGCTCTTGCTTGCCCTTTTTCACTTTGTACAACGGCGGCTGGGCGATGTAGATATAGCCACGCTCAATCAGCTCCGGCAACTGACGGAAGAAGAAGGTCAGCAGCAGGGTACGGATGTGCGAACCGTCGACGTCAGCATCGGTCATGATGATGATGTTGTGGTAACGCAGCTTGTCGATGTTGTACTCATCGCGGCCAATACCGCAGCCCAATGCCGTGATCAAGGTGCCGACTTCCTGGGAAGAAATCATCTTGTCAAAGCGGGCCTTCTCAACGTTGAGGATCTTGCCCTTCAACGGCAGGATGGCCTGGGTGCGACGGTTACGACCCTGCTTGGCGGAACCGCCTGCAGAGTCACCTTCCACCAGATACAGTTCGGAGAGGGCAGGGTCTTTCTCTTGGCAGTCAGCCAGTTTGCCTGGCAGGCCGGCGATATCCAGCGCACCTTTACGGCGGGTCATCTCACGGGCCTTACGCGCGGCTTCACGAGCGCGGGCAGCATCGATCATCTTGCCGACGACCAGCTTGGCTTCGTTCGGGTTTTCCAACAGGAAGTCGGAGAAGTATTTACCCATTTCCTGTTCAACCGCGGTCTTCACTTCGGAAGACACCAGCTTGTCTTTGGTCTGGGAGCTGAACTTCGGATCCGGTACCTTGACCGAGATAATCGCCGTCAGGCCTTCACGGGCATCGTCACCGGTGGTGGCGACTTTATGTTTCTTCGCCAAGCCTTCCGCTTCGATGTAGGTGTTCAGGTTACGCGTCAGCGCGGAACGGAAACCCACCAAGTGAGTACCGCCATCGCGTTGTGGAATGTTGTTGGTGAAGCACAACAGGTTCTCGTTGAAGCTGTCGTTCCACTGCAGGGCGATTTCCACGCCGATGCCGTCTTCGCGCTGAATGTTGAAGTGGAACACCTGGTTGACCGCGGTCTTGTTGGTGTTCAGGTATTCAACGAACGCACGCAGGCCGCCCTCGTACTTGAACAGCTCTTCCTTGCCGCTGCGCTCATCCTTGAGGACGATGCCGACACCGGAGTTAAGGAAAGACAGTTCACGAATCCGCTTGGCCAGGATGTCCCAGCTAAAGTGGATGTTCTTGAAGGTTTCTTCCGATGGCTTGAAGTGGATCTGGGTACCGGTGGTTTCACTGTCGCCGACAATTTTCATCGGTTCCTGTGGTACGCCGTGGACGTAGGTCTGCTCCCAAATCTTGCCGCTACGGCGGACAGTGAGGATCAGTTCTTCGGAAAGGGCGTTCACTACCGACACACCTACACCGTGCAAACCACCGGATACTTTATAGGAGTTGTCGTCGAACTTACCGCCAGCGTGGAGCACGGTCATGATGACCTCTGCCGCCGAAACGCCTTCTTCTTTGTGCACGTCTACCGGGATGCCACGACCGTTGTCACGCACGGTGATGGATTCATCCGGGTGGATGATAATGCTGATGTCGTCGCAGTGACCGGCCAGAGCTTCGTCGATGGAGTTATCGACCACCTCGAACACCATGTGGTGCAGACCGCTACCATCATCGGTGTCGCCAATGTACATACCGGGACGTTTGCGTACGGCATCCAAACCTTTCAGCACTTTAATGCTGGTCGAGTCGTACGTGTTTTCTTCGCTCATGCCTTCACTCCCGATGGTCGTGGGTCTGGGTGATACGGCCTTGTTCCACGTGGAACAAAGCGACTGGCGTTTCCGTCTGCCAGCCTTCCCTCAATAATTCGTGGTCTACACAGGTGATAAACACCTGGCAGCGTAAGTCTTCCAACAAGCGGCATAGCGAGCGGCGGTGCTGCTCGTCGAGTTCTGACGGCAAGTCATCCACCAAATAAATACACTGACCGCGTCGAGCCTGGCTAACCAAATGGCCCTGCGCGATACGCAATGCACAGACCACCAACTTCTGCTGGCCGCGGGACAAGATATCCGCAGCATTGTGTGCACCTAATCTAAGGCGCAAATCAGCGCGCTGGGGGCCGGCCTGGGTGTGTCCGATTTGCTGATCCCGTTGCAAGGACGTTGCGAGCACTGCACTCAGCTCACGCTCTTTGTCCCAACCCCGGTAATAACTCAGCGTCAGCCCCTCGAGATCCAATAACTCGCTCAAGGTCTGCTCAAAGACTGGTTTCAAGGCTTTGATATAGGCGCGGCGGTATTCATCTATTTCGTCGCTGGCCAGGCACAGTTCACGGTCCCAGGCTGCTTGCGAAGCGGCGTCAAGTGTACCATGCCGCAGCCATGAGTTCCGCTGCCGCAGGGCCTTCTGCAGGCGCTGCCAAGTGGCCATGAAGCGTGGTTCCACGTGGAACACGCCCCAGTCGAGAAACTGCCGACGGATTTTTGGGGCCCCCTCCAACAATCGAAAGCTGTCGGGGTTGATCAGTTGCAACGGCAGGATCTCGGCCAGTTGCGCTGCGCTGCGCGCATTTTGCCCGTCGATTCGGATCTGAAATTCGCCACCGCGATCACGCGATATCCCCAGGCTGCTATGTCCGCCCTCAGCCAGTTCCACTTGGCCAAATACGGTACAGGCCAATTGTTCGTACTGAATCACGGGTAACAAACGGGCACTGCGGAAGGAACGCGCAAGCCCCAGCAGGTGGATGGCTTCCAGCACGCTGGTTTTACCACTGCCGTTGGCGCCATGGAGGATGTTGATGCGGGGGGAAGGGGAGAAGGTCACCGGGTGCAGATTGCGCACCGCGGTGACCGAGACGCGACTAAGGGACATCTAGCTTCTGCTGAGCATGATTACAGGCGCATCGGCATGACAACGTAAGCCGAGTCGTCGTTGTCAGATTCTTGCACCAGGGCGCTGCTGTTGGAGTCCGACAGGATCAGACGAACCTGTTCGGTGGTCATGACACCCAGCACGTCCAACAGGTAGCTCACGTTAAAGCCGATTTCCAGCGATGCGCCGTTGTAGTCGACACCCACTTCTTCTTCCGCCTCTTCCTGTTCCGGGTTGTTGGCCTGGATTTTCAGTTGGCCGTTGGCCAGTTGCAGGCGAATACCACGGTACTTTTCGTTGGAAAGAATCGCAGTACGGCTGAAGGCTTCACGCAGGGCCTGACGATCACCGACCACCAGCTTGTCGCCACCTTTAGGCAACACACGCTCGTAGTCCGGGAACTTGCCGTCGACCAGCTTGGAGGTGAAGGTGAACTCGCCGGTGGTGGCACGAATGTGGTGCTGGCCCAACACGATGCTGACGTTGCCGTCCGGCTCGGTGAGCAAACGCGCCAGTTCAAGGATACCTTTGCGTGGAACAATCACCTGGTGACGATCCGGCTGACCGATATCGGCACGCATCGAGCACATTGCCAGACGGTGGCCGTCGGTGGCCACGGCGCGGATGATGCCTTCCGATACTTCCAGCAGCATACCGTTGAGGTAGTAACGCACGTCCTGCTGAGCCATAGCGAAGCTGGTGCGCTCGATCAAACGACGCAGCTTGCTTTGCTCCAGGCTGCACGTCAGCGAGCCCGGGCCTTCTTCTACGGTTGGAAAGTCATTGGCCGGCAAGGTCGACAGGGTGAAACGGCTACGGCCTGCCTTGACCACCAACTTCTGCTCATCCACCTTGATGTCGATCAGCGCATCGTTGGGCAGGCTTTTGCAGATATCCATCAGCTTGCGCGCCGGCACGGTGATCTCGCCCGGTTCGGCGGGCTCTTCGAGCTGGACGCGACCCACCAGTTCGACTTCCAGGTCGGTACCGGTCAAGGACAACTGCTGCCCCTCGACCACCAGTAATACGTTGGAAAGCACCGGCAAGGTCTGTCGGCGCTCGACGACGCCTGCGACCAGTTGCAGGGGTTTCAACAGGGCTTCGCGTTGAATGGTGAAATGCATGGTCTAGTCCCTTGCCTTAATAAGCTGCGCTGGTGTCATCACGTAGTGAGTGTACGCAGCAGGTTCTTGTAGTCCTCGCGAATATCCGCGTCGGATTCCTTAAGTTCATTGATCTTGCGGCATGCGTGCAAGACCGTGGTGTGGTCGCGTCCGCCGAACACATCACCGATTTCCGGCAGGCTGTGGTTGGTCAACTCCTTGGAGAGGGCCATGGCAACCTGGCGTGGACGTGCGACCGAGCGCGAACGGCGCTTGGACAGCAGGTCGGAAATCTTGATCTTGTAGTACTCGGCCACGGTGCGCTGGATGTTATCCACACTCACCAGCTTGTCCTGCAAGGCCAACAAGTCTTTCAAGGACTCGCGAATCAGCTCGATGGTGATATCGCGGCCCATGAAGTGCGAGTGAGCGATGACCCGCTTGAGCGCGCCTTCCAGCTCACGCACGTTGGAACGGATGCGTTGGGCGATGAAGAACGCAGCATCGTGCGGCAGATCGACTTTAGCCTGGTCGGCCTTCTTCATCAGGATGGCAACACGGGTTTCCAGCTCCGGTGGCTCGACTGCAACCGTCAGGCCCCAGCCGAAACGCGACTTCAGACGTTCTTCCAGGCCTTCGATTTCCTTCGGATAACGGTCACTGGTCAAGATGACCTGCTGGCCACCTTCGAGCAGGGCGTTGAAGGTGTGGAAGAACTCCTCTTGGGAACGTTCCTTGCGGGCGAAGAACTGAATGTCATCGATCAACAGGGCATCAACGGAGCGGTAGAAACGTTTGAACTCGTTGATTGCGTTGAGCTGCAAGGCCTTGACCATGTCGGCCACGAAGCGCTCCGAATGCAGGTAAACCACCTTGGCATTCGGGTTCTTCTTTAATAGGTGGTTACCGACGGCGTGCATCAAGTGCGTCTTACCCAAGCCCACGCCGCCATAAAGGAAGAGCGGGTTGTAACCATGCTTGGGATTATCGGCGACCTGCCAGGCGGCCGCTCGGGCCAGTTGGTTGGACTTGCCTTCGACAAAGTTCTCGAAGGTAAAGGTGCGGTTCAGGTAACTGGTGTGCTTGAGCGCGCCTTCTACCTGCACAGTACGTTGCTCGGAGCGCACAGGCGCCTGTTGGGAGCTGGCACCAGCCATCGGGTCGAAGCTGTCGCGGGACGGCTCCTCATTCTCTGGCGCATTTTTGCGCGAAGACGGCTTGGACGGCGCAGATGTCGGTGCAGGTGCTGCGGCGACAGGCGCCACTGCGGCCTGGGCTTGCGACGCAGCGGCGGCCAATGGCGCATTCGGCGCGGCGCGGGGAGCCGAGCTGCGCTTGCTGCCTATTAATAAGGAGAGAGCAGGCGCCAGACCGTTGCCATGTTCATCGAGCAATTCGAGAACGCGGCCCAGGTACTTCTCGTTGACCCAGTCGAGGACAAAACGATTGGGCGCATAGACACGCAACTCGTCGCCTTCGGCTTCGACCTGTAGCGGACGGATCCAGGTGTTGAATTGCTGGGCAGGCAGCTCATCGCGCAAAAGCTCCACGCACTGCTGCCAAAGTTCCACTGACACGGAGATCCCCTAAGTTGAAAGCCGGTGAGGCAAAAACAGCCGCCATTGTAGCGGCCAGCCGTCCACTTATCCACATGTAGGTTGCTCACAGGCCACCCAAAATCAATGCTTTAACCGCTAAAAAGGCGACCAGTGGTCTGTGCATAAGCTCTGTGGATAAACCCACCTGAGCTCGTTGCACAAGTGGGGTCAAAAGTCTGTGGGTAACTGGCCTGTGGATAACTGCCCGTTCCACACACAGCTTATCCGATAGCGCAGCACAGGCAGAGCACTGCTTCTCCCCCGTGTTGTCATTCTCTGTACACCACGTGGAACAAGGGCTAAAGGCAGTTAT
Organism: Pseudomonas sp. PA-7-1E; assembly: GCF_021605325.1. Taxonomy (NCBI): domain Bacteria; kingdom Pseudomonadati; phylum Pseudomonadota; class Gammaproteobacteria; order Pseudomonadales; family Pseudomonadaceae; genus Pseudomonas; species Pseudomonas sp. PA-7-1E. Next base: position 39,880 of record NZ_WKFA01000010.1, on the reverse strand, counting down.
CCACAGATGATCGCGCTCCTAGCTTTTATAAGCTTTACAGAAAAGCTTTAAATAACTTCCTTCTTTATTTTTATATCTATCGCATGCCGGATGGAAGCCAAACGGGGAGAAGGGCGTCAGGACCCCGTCGACATCTAATTAAAGGAAAAGCTGGTTGGAAATTGACCTAGAGGCTTGCTTTCTCTAGAATCGCCGGTCTCTTAAAACGGGGGCCATTCCGGCCCGTTGTGGACGAACCAGGTAACAACGCCATGAAACGTACTTTCCAACCAAGCACCATCAAACGCGCCCGTACTCACGGCTTCCGTGCTCGCATGGCTACCAAGAACGGCCGTGCTGTCCTGTCGCGTCGCCGCGCCAAAGGTCGTGCGCGTCTGGCAGTTTGATAATCCGGTACTGGTGGTGAGTCAGGACTTCAGTCGGGAAAAGCGTCTGCTAACCCCCCGGCATTTCAAGGCAGTCTTTGACTCCCCCACCGGCAAGGTTCCGGGAAAAAATCTCCTGCTCCTTGCGCGTAACAACGATCTTGATCACCCCCGTCTCGGGTTGGTGATCGGCAAGAAGAGCGTAAAGCTCTCCGTTGAGCGCAATCGCCTCAAGCGTCTGATGCGCGAATCGTTTCGCCTCCACCAGGACACTCTGGTTGGTTGGGATATTGTTATCGTCGCGCGCAAAGGCTTGGGTGATGTAGAAAACCCCGAATTGATTCAGCATTTCGGCAAGCTCTGGAAACGTTTGGCGCGTACCCACAAGCCAGCACCAGCAGTCAGCACCGAAACTGTAGGGGTAGACAGCCTTGATGCGTAAACTGGCAATCGTTCCGATCCAGTTTTATCGCTATGCCATTAGTCCTCTGATGGCCAGTCACTGTCGTTTCTACCCCAGTTGTTCCTGCTACGCGTTAGAGGCCATAGAAAATCATGGTCTTCTGCGCGGTGGCTGGCTGACCTTTCGTCGTTTAGGTCGCTGTCATCCGTGGAATCCCGGTGGTTATGACCCGGTTCCACCTATCCCTACCTCCCGTTCTTCTTCGATGGCCGAGTAATCATGGATATTAAACGCACAATCCTGATCGTCGCCCTGGCAATCGTGTCCTATGTCATGGTCCTTAAATGGAACCAGGACTACGGTCAGGCTGCCCTGCCGACTCAGAATGTTGCTACCAATCAGGCTGCGCCGGCTATTCCGGACACCCCGCTGGGTAACAATGCGTCCGCGAGTGCCGATGTACCCAGCGCGAATGGCGAGACAAGTGCCCCGTTAGAAACGCCAGTGGTCACCAACAAAGACCTCATCCACGTGAAAACGGATGTGCTCGAGTTGGCTATCGACCCACAGGGTGGTGATATCGCACAGCTGAAGCTGCCGCTGTATCCACGTCGCCAAGACCATCCGGATGTGCCGTTCCAACTGTTCGATAACGGCGGTGAACGTACTTATCTGGCACAAAGCGGCCTGACTGGTACCAATGGTCCGGATGCACGTGCTACCGGTCGTCCGGTTTATTCGACCGAACAAAAGACTTATCAACTGGCAGACGGCCAGAACCAGTTGAACGTCGACCTGAAATTCAGCCTCGACGGTGTCAACTACATCAAGCGTTTCAGCTTTACCCGCGGTTTGTACGATTTGAAGGTCACTTACCTGATCGACAACACCAGCGACAAAGCCTGGAGTGGCAACCTGTTTGCCCAGCTCAAGCGTGACGCCAGCTCCGATCCGTCTTCCAGCACCGCCACCGGCACCGCCACTTACCTGGGCGCCGCCCTGTGGACAAGTAACGAGCCGTACAAAAAAGTGTCGATGAAAGATATCGACAAGGGCACGCTGAAAGAAACCGTCCAAGGTGGCTGGGTAGCGTGGCTGCAGCACTATTTCGTGACCGCCTGGATTCCGAACAAGGGTGACGCGAACCTGGTTCAAACCCGCAAGGACAGCCAGGGCAATTACATCATTGGCTTCACTGGCCCGGCGTTGACCGTTGCTCCAGGTGCCAAGGCTGAAACCAGCGCTACCCTGTACGCCGGTCCTAAAAGCCAGGCGGTACTGAAAGAGTTGTCCCCAGGCCTGGAATTGACTGTGGACTACGGCTTCCTGTGGTTCATTGCCCAGCCGATCTTCTGGCTGTTGCAACATATCCACAGCATCGTGGGTAACTGGGGCTGGTCGATCATCTTCCTGACCATGCTGATCAAAGGGCTTTTCTTCCCTCTGTCGGCAGCCAGCTACAAGTCGATGGCGCGTATGCGTGCCGTGGCCCCGAAACTGGCCGCGCTGAAAGAACAACATGGTGATGACCGGCAGAAAATGTCGCAGGCTATGATGGAGTTGTACAAGAAAGAGAAGATCAACCCGCTGGGTGGATGCTTGCCGATTCTGGTACAGATGCCGGTGTTCCTGTCGCTTTACTGGGTATTGCTGGAAAGCGTTGAAATGCGCCAGGCGCCGTTCATGCTGTGGATAACTGACCTGTCGATCAAAGACCCGTTCTTTATCCTGCCGATCATCATGGGCGCGACCATGTTTATCCAGCAGCGTCTGAACCCAACCCCGCCGGATCCGATGCAGGCCAAGGTAATGAAAATGATGCCAATCATCTTCACCTTCTTCTTCCTGTGGTTCCCTGCTGGCTTGGTACTGTACTGGGTGGTCAACAACGTGTTGTCGATCTCTCAACAGTGGTACATCACACGTAAAATCGAAGCGGCTACCAAAAAAGCCGAGGCGTAATTTACTCTGTGGATAACCACTCAAGACGCCCCCTAGTGGGGCGTTTTGCTTTCCGTCACTTTTGTTCTGGAACCCGCTGATGAGCGCTCCTCGTGAAACCATTGCTGCTGTCGCTACCGCTCAAGGTCGGGGCGGTGTCGGCATCGTTCGAATTTCCGGGCCATTGGCGGGCGTGGCAGCCAAGGCTATCAGCGGCCGGGAGCTGAAACCCCGTTATGCCCATTACGGTCAGTTCCTGGATGCCGACCACAGCGTATTGGACGAGGGGCTGGCCATCTATTTTCCAGGGCCAAACTCGTTCACTGGTGAAGATGTCCTCGAACTACAAGGGCACGGTGGTCCTGTGGTGTTGGACATGCTGCTGCAGCGCTGCTTGCAATTGGGTTGCCGCCTGGCCAGACCAGGGGAATTCAGCGAACGCGCATTCTTGAACGATAAGCTCGACCTGGCCCAGGCCGAAGCCATCGCCGATTTGATCGAAGCCAGTTCTGCACAGGCTGCACGTAACGCATTGCGTTCATTGCAGGGGGCTTTTTCCCTGCGTGTGCATAACTTGACCGAGCAACTGATCAGCCTGCGCATCTACGTCGAAGCCGCGATTGATTTTCCGGAAGAAGAAATAGACTTCCTGGCGGATGGCCATGTATTGGCGATGCTGGATAAAGTCCGCGATGAGTTATCCACAGTGCTGCGCGAAGCCGGGCAGGGCGCCTTGCTGCGCGATGGTATGACGGTGGTGATTGCCGGCCGGCCCAATGCCGGCAAATCCAGCCTACTCAATGCTCTGGCAGGGCGCGAGGCGGCCATCGTCACCGAGATCGCCGGCACTACCCGGGATATCTTGCGTGAACATATCCACATCGACGGTATGCCGCTGCACGTGGTCGACACCGCAGGTCTGCGCGATACCGACGACCAGGTGGAAAAGATCGGCGTGGAACGTGCGCTCAAGGCGATCAGCGAAGCCGATCGTGTGTTGCTGGTGGTGGATGCCACTGCACCTGAAGCTGTGGATCCTTTTGCCTTGTGGCCGGAATTTCTTGAACAACGGCCAGACCCGGCCAAAGTCACCTTGATTCGTAACAAGGCCGACCTTACGGGTGAAGCCATCGCCCTGGAAACCAGTGAAGATGGCCACGTCACTATCAGCTTGAGCGCGAAATCGGCCGGCGAGGGTCTGGAATTGCTGCGCGAGCACCTTAAAGCATGCATGGGCTACGAACAGACCTCGGAAAGCAGCTTCAGTGCGCGGCGCAGGCACCTGGAAGCGCTGCGTCATGCCAGCGCGGCCCTGGAGCACGGGCGGGCCCAGCTGACCTTGGCGGGGGCTGGGGAGCTGCTGGCTGAAGATTTGCGTCAGGCGCAGCAGCTGCTGGGTGAAATCACCGGCGCTTTCAGCTCGGATGATTTGCTGGGGCGGATTTTCTCCAGCTTTTGCATTGGCAAATAGCCGAGTTATCCACCTCGTCTACCAGTTGTAAGACACCGTACCGAGCAAGGTACGGCTGTCACCCCAATAGCAACGCCCCGCATCGTTGCAACCGGATACATATTCCTTGTCGAACAGGTTCTTGGCGTTCAGGTCCACCGACCAGTGTGGGTTGATCTGATAACCCAGTGCCGCATCCACCAAGGTGACGCTTCCTGCGTCCAGCTTCCCGTAGAGCGTAGGCGGGGTGTAGGAAAAGGTACTGTCGAAATAGCGCACCCCGCCGCCCAGGGAGAAACCCTTGAGTTGGCCGTCGAGAAAGCGATATTTGCCCCACACCGAAGCCTGGTTACGCGGCACGCCTGTCATCTGACGGCCTTCTACCAGCGAAGTGGCCGAATCCTTGGTTATCCGGGCGTCAGTGTAGGTATAGGCCGCCGTCACGTTGAAGTTGGAGCTGATGTTGCTGTTGACCTCGACTTCCACGCCCTTGGCGCGACTTTCACCGACTTGGCGATAGCTGTTGGTGGTGGCATCGAGGTAGGTATCGTCCTGCTTGCGCAGGTCATACACCGACACGGTCATCGCCGTATCCCAGCCGATCGGTTCGTACTTAACGCCCACTTCATATTGGCTGCTGGTGATCGGTTTCAACGGCGAGCCGGCGTTGGAGATCTGCTGCACGGGGACAAACGCGGTGGAATAGCTGACATACGGCGTAAGGCCGTTGTCGAACTGGTACATCACCCCGCCCTGGTAAGTGAATTTACGATCCTGTGAGTTGATATTGCTCGATGGCTTGACCTTGTCTCGGTAATTGCTGTCGACCCAATCCTGGCGGCCTCCGAGCAGAAAGAGCCAATGGTCGTATTTGCTTTGGATCTGTGCATAAACCCCTTTCATCTGCTGTTCAAGCAAAGTGTTTTGCACTGCCAGGGGAGTGAGCGGGTCGCGCAGGTACACCGGGTTATACACATCGATGGTGCCGGCGAAACCCGCATCCCAGTCTTGATTGAACGAGGTTCGGTCATAGCTGGCGCCCAATAGCACTGTGTTTTCCACACTGCCCAACTGGAACTTGCCTTCGAGCTGGTTATCCAGGGAATAGACCATCGATTTGTTGTAGCGGTCATAGGCGTTCATGTTCAGCCGGGTGCCGAAGCCACCGTTATTCAATGAGCCAGGCCAGGTTTCGTGCCGGTTGATGCGTGACTGCATATAGCGCGAGTTCTGACGGAACTGCCAGTCATCATTGAAGCTGTGGCTGAACTCATAGCTGGTGCTCCACGCTTCGCGTTCAAATGTGTTCCAGTCCGGATTGCCCAGTAGGGTGTGTTTGGACAGCTTCCCGTTGGGATTTGTAAGCAGCGTACCGGCGGCGGGTAGGCCAAGTTCCAGGTTGGTATGGTCTTTCTGGTAGTTGGCCAGCAGCGTCAGGGTGTTGTAGTCGTCGAAGTTCAGGGTCAGGGATGGCGCGATATATAGACGATCGTCCGGGACGTGATCGGTCTGTGTGTCGGATTTACGCCCCAGCATCACCACCCGGCCCAGAATATTGTCACTGTCGTTGAGCGGGCCCGAGATATCCACACCCAACTGGCGTCGATTATTCGAACCATAATTCACCTGCACCTCGCCTTGCGGGGTTGCAGTCGGGTGTTTACTCACCAGATTAACCAAACCACCGGGTGCGTTTTCACCGTAGAGCAGGGAAGACGGGCCGCGGAAAATCTCGACCCGTTCCAGGCCGTAGGGTTCGCTGGTGGTGTCGTATCGATTGCCTTGAACTCGCAGGCCATCTCGCAGCAGGCCGTAGCCGTAATCCGTGGCATTGAAACCGCGAATGAAAAACAGATCGCCTGCCAAGCCGTCGCCCGCAGCGAACGGTGGGGCGAAGATTCCCGGTACGTAGCCCAACACGTCTGTCAGGGTTTGAGATTTCTGGTCCTTGATACGCTGGCCAGTGACAACGGACACCGAACGCGGAGTCTCGGACAGCGGTGTGCTGGTCTTCGTGCCGATCCGGCTGTTCTGCGCCTTGTAGCCTACATCCCCGGCGATCTCTTGATTGAAGCCGCCCTGTTGATAAGTGCTCACAGTGGTGGGTGCCAACGTGAGTCGGCCAGCAGGGGCCGCCTGTAATACATAGCTGCCGGGAGCTTGTGCGACCGCCTGCAGGTCCGAGTTCTGCAGCAGCAGCGCAAAGCCCTGGTCCACCGAATAGTCACCTTGCAGCCCCGGCGTATTCAAACGCGCGGTTTGCTGGGGGGAGAAGGACAGAATCACATTGGCCCTGGCAGCAAACTGGCTCAACGCATTGTCCAGCGGGCCAGCGGCAATTGCATAGTATTGCGTTGCGCTGGCGGCCGTGACGGCGGTGGCTAACAACACACCGGTGGTAGCGGTGATGAACTGCAGACCGTAGGTCATGCTGTGGCAGGAAAGTCGTTTGCGGAGCGGGGTGGGAAGGCGCATAGGTGAGTAAGCCCTGAAGGTAGCGTCGTGATTACCTGTAGGGCCGCACCAGGTCAAAAAAAGATAACCCTCTGTGGATTATTTTTTCGATCAGCCGATTCGGGTGACCGACACCCAATAGCGCGTAAAGTATTTCACTTGAATCGGCAGGCTCGCTTGCAGGTTAGTGAGGACGGCATCGGTTGAGTCCAGACGGAAGGTCCCGGAAACGCGTAGGCCTGCAGAGGCTGGGTCGCAGTGCAATACGCCCGGCCGATAGCGCGCCAACTCATCGATAACTTCTCCCAGCCGAGCATCGAGCACGATCAGTTGGCCATCGACCCAGGCGCCCTGTACTCCGCCATATCGCTGGGCAGCGCGCACATTGCGCCGATCAAACTCTGCGCTCTCACCCGCGCCAATAGTGCGGCGAAGTTCGGGTTGGTCGCCGGGGGATATCTCAACCCGTTCTTCCAAGACACCAACCCGCGTGGCGTCCGGCAGTTGGCGCACAGTAAACCGAGTGCCCAGCGCCTGGACCCGGCCTTGGCGAGTTTCGACATAAAACGGTAAGTGCCCACCCCGTGTGCCGGTGTGGATAAGCACTTCACCCTCGCGCAGACGGATCAAACGTTGTCGCCCATCAAATGCCACATCGATAGCGGTATGAGTATTGAGATTGATCTGCGTGCCATCCGCCAGCTCGATGCGTCGCCTCTGGCCCACCGACGTGCGGTAATCAGCCCATATGTTGCCCAGCGACGTATGTTGCTGGACGTTCCACCCCAGATAGCCACTGCCGCCGAGCACCAGCATCCACTTGAGGACCTGGCGCCGCTGTTGCGTGGTGGACAACGCGCGGCGTGTGAGGTCAGGGGACAGGGCTCCAAGGCTGCGCTGCAACTGCTCCATCTGGTTCCAAGCCGCCTGGTGGGATGGGTCACGATTAAGCCACTGCTGCCAGGCTTGATGTTGTGCGGGCGTCGGTGGTTGCGACTGAAATTGCACGTACCAACTGGCAGCGGCCTCGAACGTCTTGCGGTCGGGGCTGACCATTACCGGCTGGCCATGATCAGGGAGCATTCGGTGAGGGCGCGGATCATGTGTTTCTTCACCGTGGTCAGCGATACCTGCAGTTGATCGGCGATCTGTTGATAAGTCAGCCCTTCAATCTGTGCGAGCACGAAAATTCGCCGTGCCCGCTCACCCAGGCCAGACAGCGCTTTATCCACAGCCACTAGGGTTTCGATGATGATTGCCTTGTCTTCTTCACTGATAGCTGTGGTTTCGGGACGCTCTGCCAGGGTTTGCCTGTAGGCCTGCTCGATGGCGTGCCGCCGGTAGCGGTCAATCACCAGACCCCTGGCGATGGTCGTCAGATAGTCCCGTGGTTCACGGATCTGCGCTGCGTGACATCCACCGAGCATGCGCACGAACGTATCGTGGGCCACATCGGCTGCATCGCTGGCGTTATGCAATTTTCCCTTGAGCCATCCGCGCAACCACGAATGGTGCTGTTCATAGATGTGCTGGACCGCTGCGGTATGTGAGGAGGAAGGCATAGTCGCGACAAGGTAGGTTAATGATAATCGCTATTATTAACTGGCCCAGTGTTTTCCCACAATAGATCTGTTTTTGTCCCACCCGGGATTAATTCCCAGCTTTGCCGTGGACGAAATCGGCCGTTTCTGTGGATTAAGCCCTGTGAATAACCGCGGTTGTGCCCAGTTGATAACAGGGCCTGAAACCTGAGTAAAAACCCACCTGTGGATAACCAGTCGTTTAATCCACAGGCTTAAAGCACTTATCCAAGGGCCTCATCGGCAGATGACCACAACGTTTTGAATCTCTGTACACATTGAAAATAAAGGCCTGCAGAGATCTATCCACAGAAATGTTGCTCAGTATAAATAAACATAAAAACAAAGATTTAATAAATTTCTCTCTTTTAATTTCTATTGTCTGTGATTCATCCACAGCTGGTTAAATTTTGTGCAAAGGGTTCTTTAGGAAGGGCGAAGTCCCTATACTTGCCGCCAAAGCTGTAGAACCCTTTCAACAAACAATTCCTGATTACCTACATAAGCAGGCACGAGGTGCGTGGTGGATTTCCCTTCCCGTTTTGAAGTGATCGTCATCGGCGGCGGTCATGCCGGTACCGAGGCAGCACTGGCGTCAGCACGCATGGGCGTAAAAACCCTGTTGCTGACGCATAACGTGGAAACCCTCGGTGCCATGAGTTGCAACCCCGCAATTGGCGGGATTGGCAAAAGCCATCTGGTCAAGGAAATCGATGCCCTTGGCGGGGTAATGGCGATGGCCACCGACAAGGGTGGTATTCAATTTCGCGTGCTCAACAGCCGCAAAGGCCCGGCCGTACGTGCTACCCGGGCTCAGGCCGACCGCATCCTGTACAAGGCAGCGGTACGCGAAACCCTGGAAAACCAGCCGAACCTGTGGATATTTCAGCAGGCCGCCGATGACTTGATCGTCGAGCAGGACCAGGTACGCGGTGTCGTTACGCAAATGGGTCTGCGTTTTCATGCAGATTCGGTCGTACTGACCACGGGCACGTTCCTCGGCGGACTTATCCACATCGGTATGCAAAATTATTCCGGTGGTCGTGCCGGTGACCCGCCGTCGATTGCCTTGGCAAAACGTCTGCGTGAACTACCGCTGCGCGTCGGCCGTTTGAAAACCGGAACCCCGCCACGCATTGATGGGCGTTCTGTGGATTTCTCGATGATGACCGAGCAAGCCGGCGACACGCCGATCCCGGTCATGTCGTTCATGGGTTCCAAAGAACAGCACCCGAAACAGGTCAGCTGCTGGATTACCCACACCAACGCCCGAACCCACGAAATCATTGCCGCGAACCTTGATCGTTCGCCGATGTATTCCGGGGTGATCGAAGGCATTGGCCCGCGTTATTGCCCGTCGATCGAAGACAAGATCCACCGCTTTGCCGACAAGGAAAGCCACCAGGTCTTTATCGAACCCGAAGGCTTGACCACCCACGAGCTGTACCCCAACGGAATTTCCACTTCGCTGCCGTTCGATGTGCAAATCCAGATCGTGCAGTCGATTCGCGGTATGGAAAACGCGCACATCGTGCGTCCGGGCTACGCCATCGAGTACGACTACTTCGACCCGCGCGACCTGAAATACAGCCTGGAAACCAAAGTGATCGGCGGCCTGTTCTTCGCCGGCCAAATCAACGGCACTACCGGTTATGAAGAAGCCGGGGCCCAAGGTTTGCTGGCCGGGACCAACGCAGCATTGCGTGCACAAGGCAAAGACAGCTGGTGCCCGCGTCGCGATGAAGCCTACATCGGCGTATTGGTCGACGACCTGATTACCCTGGGTACCCAGGAACCGTACCGGATGTTCACATCTCGGGCGGAATACCGTCTGATCCTGCGCGAAGACAACGCCGACCTGCGCTTGACCGAAAAAGGTCGCGAGCTGGGCCTGGTCGATGACGCCCGCTGGGCGGCCTTCTGCAAAAAACGCGAAAGCATTGCGCTCGAAGAACAGCGTCTGAAAAGTACCTGGGTTCGCCCGGGCACGGAGCAAGGCGACGCCATTGCAGAAAAATTCGGCACGCCGTTGACCCATGAGTACAACTTGCTCAACCTGCTTTCCCGCCCGGAAATCGACTACGCTGGTCTGGTCGAAGTGACTGGCCAGGGCGCAGAAGACCCACAGGTTGCTGAACAGGTTGAAATCAAGACCAAATACGCAGGCTACATTGATCGCCAGCAGGACGAGATCGCCCGGCTGCGAGCCAGTGAAGACACCAAACTGCCTGTGGATATCGACTACAGCGGGATTTCCGGGTTGTCGAAGGAAATTCAAAGCAAGTTGGGGATAACTCGGCCGGAAACCCTCGGGCAGGCTTCACGTATCCCTGGCGTCACTCCGGCAGCCATCTCGCTGTTGATGATTCATTTGAAAAAACGCGGCGCGGGCCGTCAGTTGGAGCAAAGCGCTTGAGTTCGTTGGTCACCTCGCAACACGCCGAAGAGTTATCCACAGGAGCGCGTCAGTTGGGCGTAGCCCTGACCGAAGCCCAGCATGAGCTACTGCTGGGCTACCTGGCCCTGTTGATCAAATGGAACAAGGCTTACAACCTGACAGCAGTGCGTGACCCAGACGAGATGGTGTCGCGGCATTTGCTCGACAGCCTCAGCGTGATGCCGTTTATCGAAAATGGCCGTTGGCTCGATGTGGGCAGCGGCGGCGGCATGCCTGGCATCCCGTTGGCGATCCTGTTTCCCGAGTCCCACGTGACCTGCCTGGACAGCAACGGCAAGAAAACCCGCTTCCTGACCCAGGTCAAACTCGAACTCAAGCTGGATAACCTGCAAGTTATCCACAGTCGTGTCGAAGCATTCACGCCTGAACTGCCTTTCAACGGGATCGTGTCTCGGGCGTTCAGCAGCATGGAGAACTTCAGCAACTGGACACGCCACCTGGGCGACCGTGATACCCGCTGGTTGGCAATGAAGGGCGTTCATCCAAGCGACGAGCTGTTAGCATTGCCGGCAGACTTCCACCTCGATAGCGAACACGCCTTGGCCGTACCTGGTTGCCAAGGCCAACGCCATCTGCTGATACTGCGCCGCACGGCATGATTGGGAACACAAGCAAGAATGGCTAAGGTATTCGCGATAGCGAACCAGAAAGGTGGCGTGGGTAAAACCACCACCTGTATCAACCTCGCAGCATCCCTGGTCGCGACCAAGCGTCGGGTGCTGTTGATCGATCTCGATCCACAGGGCAACGCCACCATGGGTAGCGGTGTGGATAAACACGGCCTGGAAAACTCGGTCTACGATTTGCTGATTGGCGAATGCGACCTGGCCCAGGCCATGCACTATTCCGAGCACGGCGGTTACCAACTGCTGCCGGCCAACCGCGATCTGACCGCGGCGGAAGTGGTGCTGCTGGAAATGCAGATGAAAGAAAGCCGTCTGCGCAGCGCCCTGGCGCCCATTCGCGAAAACTACGATTACATTTTGATCGACTGCCCACCGTCGCTGTCGATGCTCACGCTTAACGCGCTGGTTGCCGCCGATGGGGTAATTATCCCCATGCAGTGCGAGTACTTCGCTCTCGAAGGCTTGAGCGACCTTGTGGATAACATCAAGCGAATTGCCGAGTTGCTCAACCCGAACCTGAAAGTCGAAGGCCTGCTGCGTACGATGTATGACCCGCGCCTGAGCCTGATGAACGATGTATCGGCGCAGCTCAAGGAGCACTTTGGCGATCAGTTGTACGACACCGTGATTCCACGCAACATCCGCCTGGCCGAAGCGCCAAGCTATGGCATGCCCGCGCTGGCGTACGACAAATCCTCGCGTGGTGCCATTGCCTACCTGGCATTGGCTGGCGAGATGGTTCGTCGCCAACGCCGTAATTCACGCACCGCTGCAGCCCAGCCAACTTAAGGAATCCCCATGGCCGTCAAGAAACGAGGTCTCGGACGTGGACTGGATGCACTGTTGAGTGGTCCGACCGTCACATCGCTTGAAGAACAAGCGGTGCAGGCCGACGAGCGCGAGCTGCAGCACTTGCCGCTGGACCTGATCCAGCGGGGCAAATACCAGCCACGTCGGGACATGGACCCCCAGGCCCTGGAAGAACTGTCCAACTCGATCAAGGCCCAGGGCGTGATGCAGCCCATCGTGGTGCGCCCCATTGGCGGTGGCCGCTTTGAGATCATCGCCGGGGAGCGCCGCTGGCGTGCCAGCCAGCAGGCCGGCAAGGAAACCATCCCGGCGATGGTGCGCGATGTACCGGATGAAACCGCGATCGCCATGGCGTTGATCGAGAATATCCAGCGTGAAGACCTCAACCCGATCGAAGAAGCGATTGCGTTGCAGCGTTTGCAGCAGGAATTCCAGCTCACCCAGCAACAAGTGGCCGAGGCAGTGGGCAAGTCCCGCGTCACCGTGTCCAACTTGTTGCGTTTGATCGCGCTGCCGGAAGTGATAAAGACCATGTTGTCCCACGGCGACCTGGAAATGGGCCATGCCCGTGCGTTGCTCGGTTTGCCGGAAAATCAACAGGTTGAAGGGGCGCGACACGTTGTCGCACGAGGCCTGACCGTGCGTCAGACTGAAGCGCTGGTGCGCCAGTGGCTCAGCGGCAAACCTGCACCGGTCGAAACCGCCAAAGCTGATCCGGATATCGCGCGACTCGAGCAGCGCCTGGCCGAGCGCCTGGGCTCTGCGGTGCAAATTCGTCACGGCAAGAAGGGCAAAGGGCAATTGGTCATCGGATATAACTCCCTTGACGAGCTTCAAGGCGTCCTTGCCCACATCCGCTGAAACATTTGCTTATGTAGCGCGTGATCGGAAATCACTACCCGACAGTTGAATAGGGGCTGAACCGCCCCTATACTCTGCGCGCATTTTGTCGGCACAAATTATGCCAAGTTATTGATTTCCGGCAGCCGACCATTGAGGAGCAAGAGTGATGGAAACCCGCACGCCAAACACGTTGCCGTTCCATCGCTTGGCTGTTTTTCCGGTTCTACTGGCTCAATTTGTCATTTTGCTGATCGCCGCATTGGCGCTTTGGTATTGGCATGGAGTCGTAGCCGGGTATTCAGGACTCTGCGGAGGCCTGATAGCCTTGCTGCCCAATATGTATTTTGCTCACAGGGCCTTTCGGTTTTCCGGCGCCCGAGCAGCCCAGGCTATCGTCCGGTCTTTTTATGCCGGCGAGGCGGGGAAACTGATTTTGACGGCAGTGCTGTTTGCACTGACCTTTGCAGGTGTGAAGCCATTGGCGCCGCTGGCTGTATTCGGCGTCTTCGTGTTGACCCAACTGGTCAGCTGGTTCGCTCCCCTGCTAATGAAAACAAGACTTTCGAAACCTTAGGGCGTTTGAGGCAACCATGGCAGAAACAACCGCTTCGGGCTATATCCAGCACCACTTGCAGAACCTGACCTTCGGTCAGCTTCCTAATGGCGGCTGGGGCTTTGCCCACACCGCAGCAGAAGCCAAAGAAATGGGTTTCTGGGCTTTCCACCTGGATACTCTGGGTTGGTCGGTCGCATTGGGCCTGATCTTCGTTCTGATTTTCCGCATGGCGGCAAAGAAGGCGACTTCCGGTCAGCCAGGTGCTTTGCAGAACTTCGTTGAAGTATTGGTCGAATTCGTCGATGGCAGCGTGAAAGACAGCTTCCATGGCCGTAGCCCGGTGATTGCACCGCTGGCACTGACCATCTTCGTCTGGGTGTTCCTGATGAACGCCGTCGACCTGATTCCGGTGGACTGGATTCCTCAGTTGGCCATGGCGATCTCCGGCGACCCGCACATTCCATTCCGCGCCGTATCCACCACTGACCCGAACGCCACACTGGGCATGGCTCTGTCGGTATTCGCGCTGATCATTTTCTACAGCATCAAGGTCAAGGGCATCGGCGGCTTCATCGGCGAACTGACCCTGCACCCGTTCGGCAGCAAGAACATCTTCGTTCAAGCCCTGCTGATCCCGGTGAACTTCCTGCTGGAATTCGTCACCCTGATCGCCAAGCCGATTTCCCTGGCTCTGCGACTGTTCGGCAACATGTATGCCGGCGAGCTGGTGTTCATTCTGATCGCTGTGATGTTCGGCAGCGGTCTGCTCTGGCTTAGCGGCCTGGGCGTAGTTCTGCAGTGGGCGTGGGCTGTGTTCCACATCCTGATCATTACCCTGCAGGCCTTCATCTTCATGATGCTGACCATCGTCTACCTGTCGATGGCGCACGAAGAGAACCATTAAGACCAGTCTCGACTAGTCTGATGTCCTTCCCGGTCAAACGGGAAGGTGGCCCAACAGGGCTATGAAACGATTTGTTTTACCGCTTTAAAATCTAAAAAACCTAAACCATACGACGTAAAAGTCGGGAGGAAAGATGGAAACTGTAGTTGGTCTAACCGCTATCGCTGTTGCACTGTTGATCGGCCTGGGCGCCCTGGGTACTGCCATTGGTTTCGGCCTGCTGGGCGGCAAATTCCTGGAAGGCGCAGCGCGTCAGCCAGAAATGGTTCCAATGCTGCAAGTTAAAATGTTCATCGTCGCCGGCCTGCTCGACGCCGTGACCATGATCGGCGTTGGTATCGCACTGTTCTTCACCTTCGCGAACCCCTTCGTTGGTCAACTCGCTGGCTAATCACTCGACTTTTCGAGTGATTGGGGTGATGGACAACGAATGAGCGAGGTGTTGGCGTGAACATTAATGCAACCCTGATTGGCCAATCCGTTGCGTTCTTCATTTTTGTAGTGTTTTGCATGAAGTTCGTGTGGCCTCCGGTCATCGCGGCTTTGCACGAACGTCAGAAGAAGATCGCGGATGGTTTGGACGCTGCCAGCCGTGCAGCTCGCGACCTGGAGTTGGCCCACGAGAAAGTGGGTCAGCAACTGCGCGAAGCTAAAGCACAGGCAGCCGAGATCATTGAGCAAGCCAAGAAACGCGGTAACCAGATCGTCGAAGAGGCTGTTGAAAAAGCCCGCGTCGAAGCTGACCGTGTGAAGGCTTCGGCTCATGCCGAGATCGAACAGGAACTGAACGGTGTCAAAGACGCGCTGCGTGCCCAACTGGGTGCTCTGGCCGTTGGCGGTGCTGAGAAGATCCTCGGTGCCACAATCGATCAAAACGCGCACGCGGAGCTGGTTAACAAACTGGCTGCTGAAATTTAAGCGAGGGCGATCATGGCAGAACTGACCACGTTGGCCCGACCTTACGCTAAGGCAGCCTTCGAGCACGCCCAGGCCCACCAGCAGCTGGCCTCTTGGTCAGCCATGCTCGGCCTGGCTGCAGCAGTGTCGCAAGACGACACCATGCAGCGCGTGCTCAAGGCCCCGCGCCTGACGAGCGCAGACAAGGCCGCCACTTTTATTGAAGTGTGCGGCGACAAGTTTGATGTGAAGGTGCAGAACTTCATCCACGTCATTGCCGAAAACGACCGTCTCCCGCTATTGCCGGAGATCGCCGCTCTGTTCGACCTGTACAAGGCCGAAGCAGAGAAATCGGTAGACGTTGAAGTGACCAGTGCTTTCGCATTGAACCAAGAACAGCAAGACAAACTCGCCAAGGTTCTCAGTGCACGACTCAATCGGGAAGTGCGCCTGCAAGCTTCGGAGGACGCATCGCTTATTGGTGGTGTTGTTATCCGTGCCGGCGACCTGGTTATCGATGGCTCGATTCGCGGCAAAATCGCGAAACTTGCCGAAGCATTGAAATCTTGAGTTTGAAGGGGCAGCAGAGCAATGCAGCAACTCAATCCTTCCGAAATAAGTGAAATTATCAAGGGCCGCATCGACAAGCTCGATGTGACCTCCCAAGCCCGTAACGAAGGCACTGTCGTCAGCGTATCTGACGGCATCGTGCGGATTCACGGTCTGGCCGACGTAATGTACGGCGAGATGATCGAGTTTCCGGGCGGCGTCTACGGTATGGCCCTCAACCTGGAGCAAGACTCCGTAGGTGCCGTTGTATTGGGCGCATACACCAGTCTGGCTGAAGGCATGAGCGCCAAGTGCACAGGCCGCATCCTGGAAGTTCCGGTTGGTAAGGAACTGCTGGGTCGCGTAGTCGACGCACTGGGTAACCCTGTTGACGGTAAAGGTCCACTGGGCAACACCGAGACCGACGCGGTCGAGAAAGTTGCTCCAGGCGTGATCTGGCGTAAGTCGGTAGACCAGCCTGTACAGACTGGCTACAAGGCTGTCGATGCCATGATCCCGGTCGGCCGTGGCCAGCGTGAGCTGATCATCGGTGACCGTCAGATCGGTAAAACCGCTCTGGCCATCGACGCGATCATCAACCAGAAAGACAGCGGCATTTTCTGCGTCTACGTAGCCATCGGTCAGAAGCAATCGACCATCGCCAACGTAGTTCGCAAGCTGGAAGAAAACGGCGCCCTGGCCAACACGATCATCGTGGCTGCCAGTGCTTCGGAATCTCCTGCGCTGCAATTCCTGGCACCGTACTCCGGCTGCACCATGGGTGAATTCTTCCGCGACCGCGGTGAAGACGCGCTGATCGTTTATGACGATCTGTCCAAGCAAGCAGTGGCTTATCGCCAGATTTCCCTGCTGCTGCGCCGTCCACCAGGCCGTGAAGCTTACCCAGGCGACGTGTTCTATCTCCACTCCCGTCTGCTGGAGCGCGCATCCCGCGTTTCCGAAGAGTACGTAGAGAAGTTCACCAACGGCGCAGTGACCGGCAAAACCGGTTCCCTGACCGCACTGCCGATCATCGAAACCCAGGCTGGCGACGTTTCCGCGTTCGTTCCGACCAACGTGATTTCCATCACTGACGGTCAGATCTTCCTGGAATCGGCCATGTTCAACTCGGGCATCCGCCCTGCAGTGAACGCCGGTGTTTCGGTATCCCGTGTGGGTGGTGCCGCTCAGACCAAGATCATCAAGAAGCTCTCCGGTGGTATCCGTACCGCTCTGGCTCAGTATCGTGAACTGGCGGCATTCGCCCAGTTCGCTTCTGACCTGGACGAAGCGACCCGTAAGCAACTTGAGCATGGTCAGCGCGTTACCGAGCTGATGAAGCAGAAGCAATACGCCCCAATGTCGATCGCTGACATGGCGTTGTCGCTGTATGCCGCTGAGCGTGGGTTCCTGACCGACGTTGAAATCGCCAAGGTCGGCAGCTTTGAACAAGCGCTGATTGCTTACTTCAACCGCGATCACGCCGAATTGATGGCGAAGATCAACGTGAAGGGTGACTTCAATGACGATATCGACGCTGGCATGAAAGCCGGTATCGAGAAGTTCAAGGCCACCCAAACCTGGTAAGCCGCAGCGGGAGCCGCAAGGCTCCCGCTTGCTAACCTGATAGGTGTTACATGGCAGGCGCAAAAGAGATTCGCAGTAAGATTGCGAGCATCAAAAGCACGCAAAAAATTACCAGCGCCATGGAAAAAGTGGCGGTCAGCAAAATGCGCAAGGCACAAATGCGCATGGCTGCTAGCCGTCCTTATGCGGAGCGTATCCGCCAGGTAATTGGGCATCTGGCCAACGCCAACCCGGAATACCGCCACCCGTTCATGATCGACCGCGCCGTCAAGCGTGTGGGTTATGTGGTAGTGAGCAGTGACCGTGGTTTGTGCGGTGGTCTGAATACCAACCTGTTCAAGGCCCTGGTCAAGGACATGGCGGTAAACCGCGAAAACGGCGTCGAGATTGATCTGTGTGTTGTTGGTAGCAAGGGTGCGGCCTTTTTCCGCAACTTCGGCGGTAACGTCGTTGCAGCTATCAGCCACCTGGGTGAAGAGCCGTCGATCAATGATTTGATCGGCAGTGTGAAGGTGATGCTGGATGCGTACCTGGAAGGCCGTATTGACCGCCTCTCCGTGGTATCCAACAAGTTCATCAACACCATGACCCAGCAGCCAACCGTGGAGCAATTGATTCCACTGGTGGCGACTCCGGATCAGGAACTCAAGCACCACTGGGACTACCTCTACGAACCAGACGCCAAAGAGCTGCTTGACGGCTTGATGGTGCGCTACGTGGAGTCGCAGGTGTACCAGGCGGTGGTCGAGAACAACGCAGCTGAACAAGCGGCGCGGATGATCGCGATGAAAAACGCTACCGATAACGCCGGTGATCTGATCAGCGATTTGCAGCTGATCTACAACAAGGCGCGTCAGGCTGCGATCACCCAAGAGATCTCGGAAATCGTCGGCGGCGCTGCCGCGGTTTAACGGTTCAAATATTCAGAGGATCCAGCTATGAGTAGCGGACGTATCGTTCAAATCATCGGCGCCGTTATCGACGTGGAATTTCCACGCGACAGCGTACCGAGCATCTATAACGCGCTGAAAGTACAAGGCGCGGAAACTACCCTGGAAGTTCAGCAGCAGCTGGGCGACGGCGTAGTTCGTACCATTGCGATGGGTTCCACCGAAGGCTTGAAGCGCGGTCTGGACGTTGTCGACACTGGCGCTGCCATCTCCGTACCGGTCGGTAAAGCGACTCTGGGCCGGATCATGGACGTACTGGGCAACCCGATCGACGAAGCTGGCCCGATTGCCACCGAAGAGCGCTGGGGCATTCACCGCGCAGCACCTTCGTTCGCAGAACAAGCGGGCGGCAACGACCTGCTGGAAACCGGCATCAAGGTTATCGACCTGGTTTGCCCGTTCGCCAAAGGCGGTAAAGTCGGTCTGTTCGGTGGTGCCGGTGTAGGCAAGACCGTAAACATGATGGAACTGATCCGTAACATCGCCATCGAGCACAGCGGTTATTCCGTGTTCGCAGGTGTTGGTGAGCGTACTCGTGAGGGTAACGACTTCTACCACGAGATGAAGGACTCCAACGTTCTGGACAAAGTGGCACTGGTTTACGGTCAGATGAACGAGCCGCCGGGAAACCGTCTGCGCGTAGCCCTGACTGGCCTGACCATGGCCGAGAAGTTCCGTGACGAAGGTAACGACGTTCTGCTGTTCGTCGACAACATCTACCGTTACACCCTGGCCGGTACTGAAGTATCCGCACTGCTGGGCCGTATGCCTTCGGCAGTAGGTTACCAGCCGACCCTGGCTGAAGAGATGGGCGTTCTGCAAGAGCGTATCACTTCGACCAAGGAAGGTTCGATCACCTCGATCCAAGCGGTATACGTACCTGCGGATGACTTGACCGACCCGTCGCCAGCCACCACCTTCGCCCACTTGGACGCCACCGTTGTTCTGTCCCGTGACATCGCTTCCCTGGGTATCTACCCAGCGGTCGATCCACTCGACTCGACTTCGCGCCAGCTGGACCCGAACGTGATCGGCCAGGAGCACTACGACACCGCTCGCGGCGTTCAGTACGTGCTGCAGCGTTACAAAGAACTGAAGGACATCATTGCGATCCTGGGTATGGACGAGCTGTCGGAAGCCGACAAGCAGTTGGTAAACCGTGCTCGTAAGATCCAGCGTTTCTTGTCGCAGCCGTTCTTCGTGGCTGAAGTCTTCACCGGTGCCTCGGGTAAATACGTTTCCCTGAAAGACACCATTGCTGGCTTCAAAGGCATCCTCAACGGTGACTACGACCACCTGCCAGAACAAGCGTTCTACATGGTCGGCGGCATCGAAGAAGCGATCGAGAAAGCCAAGAAACTGTAATCCTGGCGCCCGGAAACGGGCGCTCATCAGGTTGAGGCAATCAGATGGCTATGACAGTCCATTGCGATATCGTCAGCGCGGAAGGAGAAATTTTCTCCGGTCTGGTCGAGTTTGTAACAGCGCACGGTGACCTGGGTGATCTTGGTATCGCCATGGGTCACGCCCCGCTGATCACAAGCTTGAAGCCAGGTCCGATCACTCTGACCAAGCAAGGCGGGGAACGTGAGGTGTTTTACATCTCCGGTGGTTTCCTCGAGGTTCAGCCGAACATGGTCAAGGTACTTGCCGACACCGTGCAACGTGCTGGCGACCTGGATGAAGCCTCCGCTCAGGAAGCCGTCAAGGCTGCCGAGAAGGCGCTGAACGAAAAAGGCGCAGACTTCGACTACAGCGCTGCTGCAGTCCGTCTGGCCGAGGCCGCAGCCCAGCTGCGTACTCTCCAGCAGATCCGCAAGAAGTAAGCGGCGTCGCCGTTTTGTTTCATGCGTGATTGATTAAAAAGGGTAGCCTCGGCTACCCTTTTTCTTTTTTTGCAAAACACTTCTTTGGTCTGAACCCGGACCGCCCAGGATTGGTAGCCATTCATGTCTCTTGAAATCGTCATTCTCGCCGCAGGCCAGGGCACCCGCATGCGTTCAGCCCTGCCCAAGGTACTGCATCCGGTTGCCGGCAACTCCATGCTGGGCCATGTTATCCACAGTGCCCGCCAGTTGGACCCACAACATATTCATGTGGTGATTGGCCACGGTGCCGACGTGGTCCGTGAGCGTCTGGCTGCGGACGATCTGAATTTCGTATTGCAAGACAAGCAACTGGGCACCGGCCACGCGACCGCGCAGGCTGTGCCTTTCATCACTGCGGACACGGTATTGATCCTCTACGGCGATGTCCCGCTGATTGAAGTGGAAACCTTGCAACGCCTGCTCAAGCACGTGGTGCCTGGCCAGATGGGCCTGCTGACCGTTGAGCTGGATGACCCTACGGGCTACGGCCGCATTGTGCGCAACGCCGACGGCAAGGTGGCTGCCATCGTTGAACACAAAGATGCCAGCGAAGCCCAGCGCGCGATTACTGAAGGAAATACCGGCATTCTCGCCGTGCCCGCCAACAAGCTCGCCGACTGGATGAGCCGCCTGTCCAACAACAATGCCCAAGGCGAGTATTACCTCACAGACGTCATCGAGATGGCCGTCAGCGATGGCCTGCTGGTCGCCACCGAGCAGCCCCACCATCCGATGGAAGTGCAGGGCGCCAACGACCGCAAACAACTGGCAGAGCTGGAACGTCACTATCAACTGCGCGAAGGCCTGCGCCTGATGGCCCAGGGCGTGACCCTGCGAGACCCGGCGCGTTTCGATGTACGTGGCGAAGTCACGGTGGGCCGCGACGTCCTGATCGATATCAATGTGATCCTCGAAGGCCGCGTGATCATTGAAGACGGTGTGGTCATCGGTCCGAACTGCGTGATCAAGGACAGCACCTTGCGCAAAGGCGTGGTGGTCAAGGCCAACAGCCATATCGACGGTGCCGTGATGGGTGAGGGCAGCGATGCCGGGCCGTTTGCGCGCTTGCGTCCGGGTAGCGAGTTGGGGGCCAAGGCCCATGTGGGTAACTTTGTCGAACTGAAAAACGCTCACCTCGGCGAAGGCGCCAAAGTCGGCCACCTGACTTATCTGGGCGATGCCGTCATCGGCGCACGCACCAACATCGGCGCTGGCACCATCACCTGCAACTATGACGGTGCCAACAAGTACCAGACCACCATTGGTGAAGACGTGTTCATCGGGTCCAATAACTCGCTGGTTGCTCCCGTGACCATCGGTGATGGTTCCAACACCGCAGCGGGCTCGACCATCAACCAGGATGTGGATAAGTCCCAACTGGCCGTTGCCCGCGCTCGCCAACGCAACATCGACGGCTGGAAACGCCCGGTCAAGATCAAAAAGAGCTGAGTTATCCACAACTCGATAGGTTGAGACTCACTCCTGTGGGAGCTGGCTTGCCTGCGATAGCGGTCTGACATTCATCATGATGTCGCCTGACATGCCGCTATCGCAGGCAAGCCAGCTCCCACAGTTGTTTAGTGGCATGCCCGAAAGCTCTACAAAAATGCCTTCCGCCTCTTGACGATCTTTCCCCAATAGGTTTTGATTGCCTTCGCTATATTTCGAAACGAAACTTATCACTACCATGTCGAAACGAAACACCCCCCAGCGACGCCACAATATCCTCACCTTGCTCAACGAGCAGGGCGAAGTCAGCGTGGACGAGTTGGCCAAACATTTCGAAACTTCGGAAGTGACCATCCGCAAGGACCTTGCTGCCCTCGAAAGTAACGGCTTGCTCCTGCGTCGCTACGGCGGTGCAATCACTATGCCCCAAGAGCTGGTGGGCGACGCTGCCCAGCCCATCTCGGCCTACAAGCGCGCCATCGCCCGTGCAGCCGTGAAGCGTTTGCGTGAACATGCGCGCATCATCATCGACAGCGGCAGCACTACCGCCGCGATGATTCCCGAACTGGGCCATCAGCCGGGCCTGGTGGTGATGACCAACTCCCTGAACGTGGCCCGCGCCTTGAGCGAATTGGAACACGAGCCGGTGCTGTTGATGACCGGGGGTACCTGGGACCCACATTCGGATTCGTTCCAGGGCCAGGTCGCTGAGCAGGTGCTGCGTTCCTATGACTTTGACCAGCTGTTCATCGGTGCCGATGGCATCGACCTGCAGCGCGGTACCACTACCTTCAACGAACTGCTGGGCTTGAGCCGTGTGATGGCCGAGGTCGCCCGTGAAGTGGTGGTGATGGTCGAATCCGACAAGATCGGCCGCAAGATTCCCAACCTGGAACTGCCCTGGAGCAGCGTCCATACCCTTATTACCGATGATCGCCTGCCGCTCGAGGCCCGCGACCAGATCCAAGCCCGCGGCATTACGCTGATATGCGCGGCAATCATCTAGGAGAAACACCATGTGTGGAATTGTTGGCGCAGTCGCCGAACGTAACGTTACTGCCATCCTGATCGAAGGCCTCAAGCGCCTCGAATACCGCGGCTACGATAGCGCCGGTGTGGCCGTCTTCACCAACGCCGGCAAGCTGGAGCGCATGCGCCGCCCGGGCAAGGTCAGCGAACTGGACCAAGCCCTGGCCGGTGAGCCGCTGGCAGGCCGCCTGGGCATTGCCCACACCCGTTGGGCCACCCACGGTGCACCGTGCGAGCGTAACGCTCACCCGCACTTCTCCGGCGACCTGGCCGTGGTGCACAACGGCATCATCGAAAACCACGAAGTGCTGCGTGAACAGCTCAAGGGCCTAGGCTATGTGTTCACCTCGGACACTGACACCGAAGTGATCGCCCACCTGCTCAACCACAAGCTCAAGGATCAAAGCGACCTGACCACCGCCCTCAAGGCCACGGTCAAGGAACTGCATGGCGCCTACGGCCTGGCCGTGATCAGCGCCAGCCAGCCTGACCGCCTGGTTGCCGCACGCAGTGGCAGCCCATTGGTGATCGGCCTGGGCCTGGGCGAGAACTTCCTTGCCTCCGACCAACTGGCCCTGCGCCAAGTGACCGACCGCTTCATGTATCTGGAAGAAGGCGACATTGCCGACATCCGCCGTGAAAGCGTGCAGATCTGGGATGTGAATGGTCAGTCCGTCGAGCGCGAAGCCGTGCAATACCGCGACGGTGCCGAAGCCGCCGACAAAGGCGAGTTCCGCCACTTCATGCTCAAGGAAATCCACGAGCAGCCGTCCGTGGTACAGCGCACCCTGGAAGGTCGCCTGAGCCAGAACCAAGTATTGGTGAACGCTTTCGGCCCGCAAGCCGCCGAACTGTTCGCCAAAGTGCGCAATGTGCAAATCGTCGCCTGTGGCACCAGCTACCACGCCGGTATGGTGGCGCGTTACTGGTTGGAAGAACTGGCCGGCATCCCCTGCCAGGTCGAAGTCGCCAGCGAGTTCCGCTACCGCAAGGTGGTGGTGCAGCCCGACACCCTGTTCGTGACCATCTCCCAGTCCGGTGAAACCGCCGACACCCTGGCTGCCTTGCGCAACGCCAAGGAGCTGGGCTTCCTCGGCAGTCTGGCGATCTGCAACGTCAGCATCAGCTCCCTGGTGCGTGAATCCGACCTGACCCTGCTGACCCAGGCCGGTCGCGAAATCGGCGTGGCCTCCACCAAAGCCTTCACCACCCAACTGGTGGGCCTGTTGCTGCTGACCCTGTCCTTGGGCCAAGTGCGCGGCACCCTCGCCGAAGGTGTTGAAGCCACCCTGGTAGAAGAGCTGCGCCGCCTGCCAACTCGCTTGGGCGAAGCCCTGGCCATGGACAGCACTGTGGAAAAAGTCGCCGAGCTGTTTGCCGACAAGAACCACACCCTGTTCCTCGGCCGTGGCGCGCAGTACCCGGTGGCGATGGAAGGCTCGCTGAAACTCAAGGAGATCTCGTACATCCACGCCGAAGCCTACCCGGCCGGCGAACTGAAGCACGGCCCATTGGCCCTGGTGGACGACGACATGCCAGTGGTTACCGTGGCGCCGAACAACGAACTGCTGGAGAAGCTCAAATCCAACCTGCAGGAAGTACGCGCCCGTGGCGGCCAACTGATCGTTTTCGCAGATGAAAAAGCCGGCATGACTAACGGTGAAGGCACCCACGTCATCAACATGCCGCATATCCACGACACGCTGTCGCCGATCCTCTACACCATCCCGCTGCAGTTGCTGTCGTACTACGTGGCCGTGCTCAAAGGCACCGACGTTGACCAGCCGCGTAATCTGGCGAAGTCGGTGACGGTGGAATAAGCCTTACTGACGTACCCAATAGGGGTGGTTTTTAACAATAAAGATTGACACAAAACAATAAAGTTTGACACTGGCGAACATAGATTGACACAAGGCTCAAACCCCCGTATCTACGGGGGTTTTCCTTTCCAGGCTTTCCCTTTGGTCTGGAATCATCGCTTCAACTTTCAGCGGGTGTAGTCTAGAAAACGTTTTGTATACGGCCGCTTTGCCGGTCGTGTCCTTCTACGACTTTTTCTCGGCGCGAGGTGAAGCGGTCCGCATCGACTGAGGAGGCGTGGGTTGCGAGGTCGTAAGTTTGCATCACAGCAGGACATTGAACGGCACATTGCAAATGGATTTGGCGAAGGCGCCGGGGCAAGCTACGTGCCTTGGCTGCGGGTACAAGATGTCCCGTCGATAGGTCGTTCGCACAAGATTCAAGGCGTGAAGATCGAGAGGATTCATCACCTCCTGTCAGATCTCGAGCGTTCGTACTTCCTTGTGTGTGAATTTTCTGAAGACGTCGTGGATATACGGGAGCAATACCCTTTACTACCCACAGAGCGTGCGCAAGCGATAGCGTCGGCGATCGATGTACGCTATCCAAGATACCCTAGAACAACACTGCCTTATGTGATGACAACAGACTTCCTGTTAACTGTTAAGGACCCGAGCGGAAACTTCAAATCGGTAGCTAGGACGGTGAAGTATCGTTCCGATTTAATTGGCAATGGAAGTAAAAGAACACTTGAAAAACTTGAAATTGAAAAGCGTTTTTGGGAAAGCCAAGGTGTTGATTGGAAAATCGTAACAGACGAGTTTTTTACACGAGATTTGATTAAAAATCTTGGACTAATCAGGAGGTACTCGAAGCTCTCTCGTGATTTAATGAAAGCGCCGTTGCATTCGAGTTTTATCGAGTGCCTTGTAAACAGCCGGGAATATTCGTGGACCTTGGCCACCTGTCTAAGAAAAATAGCATCACTTCTGTCCATTTCCTATATAGACGCTCAAGCAATTTTCTTTCATCTGGTTTGGAACAAGATACTGAAAATCGATTTGGTTAACACTCCTCTCCACCTTACTGGTCTAGTTCCTGGCTTCGAAGTTTCACCGGGCCCTGTCCAAGTATCGTTGAAGGAGAAATTATCATGACTGTTCTCGTTAATGACGTTTTCGAGCCTGTAACCGATCTGTCGGTCATTGCTACGATAGCCAGGCTCCTTTACCAGGATGAAACGCATGACTTAGCAGTTTTGATGGATCTAGCTGACCCACCCCGGCAGCCGTACGCGGTTGGTCTGGATGAGCTGCGTCGCTCGATAGCGTCTGGTCACACCAAACCAGCAGCCATCACCACGCCCGAGTTTATGCTTGTGCTTGAGGAACAGTTGGATGAGAGAGCCAAGCAAGGCCGGGACGAAAAGTGGGCCGTCATCGCCCCTCTATTAGATCCTGAATACCCGGGACAAATATTTGTACGAGGTGAGTTAGGCCGGCTTGTTAGCAGACGGGCGTCAGAGCTCGGAATCCAGCGGAAAACGATCTATCGGCTTCTTTACCGATATTGGTTTTATGGTCAAGTTCGCAACTCATTGCTTAATAATTATACGGCGGTAGGTGTTGCCGATAGAAAATATGATCCGAGCAGGCCACCAGGGCGAAAGCCTAAATTTCAAGGCGTTCTTACTTCGCCTTCCAAGATGCTCAGTGCAGTTGATAAACGATGCATCCGTGTTGGATATGCTCTTTATGTAAGAGATAAGAAATCATCTATTTCGAGCGCATATGACGAAATGTTGAGACGATTCTACTCTGTTCGAGACATCTCTAAAAACAGTGAAGAAGAGCTTCGTTTGTTGCCTGGTTCAGAACTCCCCAGCTTGAGGCAGTTCCAATATTGGGGACAGATTTTTTTCGACGAGATTGAAACCGAGCGTGGCCGTAAAGGGTTGAGGAGGTGGTTAAAGGATTGCCGTCCGCTTTCAGGTACCGTTCGAGATTGGCTGCGTGGACCCTGTCATCAGTTCGAAATCGACGCAACGATTGCCGATATTTATTTGGTCAACAGCTACTCTAGACGGATGCTCATTGGTCGGCCCGTTGTTTATATCGTAGTGGATAGTTTCTCCGGAATAATTGCTGGTCTCTATGTAGGATTGGAGGGCCCTAGTTGGAATGGGGCGAGACAAGCGCTGTTCAACGCGTTTACCTCCAAAGTCGAGTTCTGCGCTCAGAACGGCGTTGACATCAATGCAGATGATTGGAATTGTCACCACCTGCCCCACCAGATTTACGCCGACCGGGGAGAGATGCTGTCACTCGCAGCAGAGGGGTTATCCTCAGGGTTGGGAATTGAGATGGGCACTGCCCCACCTTATCGGCCTGATTGGAAGCCTATGGTAGAAAGTCGGTTTGGCATTTTGAATGATTTGACGGGTATCAGGTGGCTACCTGGCGGGGTAGCTGCGCGGGACAAAGAGCGCGGCGAGCGAGATTACCGGCTCGATGCCACGCTGAACCTCAAAGAGTTCACCCAAATCCTCATCAATTGCGTGCTCCACTATAACCGTCACCATCGACAGCCTGACCGACTGACTCAAGCGATGATGAATGACGGCGTAGAACCTACGCCTAACGGTATATGGAATTGGGCCTGCGACAACGACCTGATC
Organism: Pseudomonas sp. PA-7-1E; assembly: GCF_021605325.1. Classification (NCBI taxonomy): domain Bacteria; kingdom Pseudomonadati; phylum Pseudomonadota; class Gammaproteobacteria; order Pseudomonadales; family Pseudomonadaceae; genus Pseudomonas; species Pseudomonas sp. PA-7-1E. The sequence continues at coordinate 12,684 of NZ_WKFA01000010.1, read as the reverse complement.
GAATCCAACAAACGTCCCGACGAGCTGGTTTATCTCCACCTTTTACCGCGTGAGCGCGCGACCGTTCAAAAGGGCGGAGTGATGTTTCGCGGCATGCACTACGTGTGTGATATGGCCATAGAGAAAGATTGGTTTGCCAAGGCTCGCAAAGGGGGCGTTTGGTCAATAGAGTGTTGGTTCGATCCGAACTCTGCGGCACACATTTGGATTCAAGGAGAGGCCAAGCAGTTTATCCGTTGTGATCTTCGACGATCGGATGCCGGTTACGCGAATTATCGCTCGGACGAGATTTTTGATCTGCTCGAAGCCTATCGCCAAAAACCGCCTACTCGCCGTCGAGCTGAGCTGGAAAGCCGTGTGCAGCTTAGCGATCAGGTCCACCAGATCATCAGTCACGCGCTCGCAGAACGAAAACAGGAACCTGCTCCGCCTACTAAGGCAGAGGCCACTGGAAACATCCGCGAGAACCGCGCAGAAGAACGTCTCCGCGAGCGTGAAAATGCGGTTGTTCCTGAAGGCGTCAGGGTGGAGCCAGCTTCACTTCAATCTGAAACGACACAGAAAGCGCATGATTCATATGCCGGTGAGCGCACCGCTCAGGTTATCGATTTGCTCAAAATAATTCGGCCAGGACAGGCAAAATGAAAGGTGCACAGACGTTTGCCAATTACGTCAGACAGGACATTAGTGAGTATGCGGGTAACCCGCTTATCGAAGCTTTGCCTCCGATATTGTCGGAGGCGGCGGCTGTTGAACTGATTTCGAACTTTCCTCAGCCGGTGGATCCGAAAGAGCTGACGCTCGAAGGAGCCACTCGAATTCACTGTATCGACAGGCTGAGAACCGTCGTACAGCCGTTCTTGCTACATCTGGAACTGGAGGCCCTGTTCTCACTGCTCATCCGTCGAGGGTATGTCGGGCGTAACCCGATGTCGCCCGCTACCGTCCGGCATTTGCATTCTTTATCGGGAGCTCAGCGTTACCACGATGCGTTCAAGTCCACTGCAGAAACGTTTACGGTCGTCGGCCTGAGCGGCATTGGCAAGTCAACGGCACTCCACGCCATCTTGAGCCTTTATCCACAGACAGTCCGTCATGAGCGCTATGAGGGAAAGCAGTTTGTTCATACCCAAATCACATGGCTGAAGCTTGACTGCCCTCGGGATGGATCGCTGGCTGGATTTTGCCAGCAGTTTTTTTATGCGGTTGGAGACGCTCTAGGAGACAAGGACTACCACAAGCGCTACCGGCATCGAAACATCAATGATGCGCTGCAACAGATGGAGCAGGTGGCCAGCACGTTTTTCATCGGCGCCTTGTTGATCGACGAGCTGCAAAACCTCCACCTGGCGAAAACCGGTGGTAAGGAGAGCATGCTGAATTTTTTCCTGCACTTGGTAAACAACATCGGTATCCCGGTGGTTTTCAGTGGCACGAACTCGACGATTAGCCTGTTCTCAGAAGCCATGCGGACTGCCCGCCGAGTTTGTGGTGCTGGTACGCTCGAATTCAAACGATTCGAAAAGGATGATGAGGAGTGGCGGTTGTTGGTCGAAAATCTCTGGAGCTATCAGTGGTGCAAACAGACGGCTGAGCTGACCGACGAGATTTTTGACACGCTGTATGAGCACACTCAAGGCGTCACGGATTTCCTGGTCAAGCTGCTGGTATTGAGTCAGCGTTATGCGGTCCAGAGTGGCTCGGAGTGTTTGACTGCCGAGATCCTGGTGAAGGTAAGCAACTCAAAAATGCAGATTCTAAAGCCAGCCCTTTCAGCTCTGCGTAGCCGTGATCCGAAGCGGATGCGACAGTTTGACGATTTGCTGCCGATTGAGGATCAGCTGAGCGAAATGATGGTTTTCGATGGATTGGCACGAGAGGATCGCCTCACCTTGCTTCGAAGCGTTGTATCCCGTGAGAAGCCGGTAGACCCATCTCCGACCATTTTTGCGAAAGATCACCCATCGCCGATTGCTACTGCTGTGGAAAACTCAGAGGCTAAAGCGCTTAGCGAACATGACGCTCCCCTCGACGCTCTGCGCGCTGCGGGCTGGCTCAACGAGGACCTGTTTGAGTTCTCACCGATGTATCACAAAGCGTGAGTCGGAGGGGGGGTGAAGTGCAACTTAAACTCCATTTCTTCCCCGCCGCGTTTCCCGACGAGACGCTGCACAGCGTGATTTCTCGTTATGCCCGTCTTTGCGGTGTTCGTAATTGCCAAGCAGCATTTGCCGGACTGAAATCGGCGGCAGCTTTTTCGCAAAATGTGGCATTCCCGAGTCATTTAGGGGATTTTGTCGATGCGCTACCCAGCGGTACTGAGCTATCGGTAGCCGAGGTCCTCATGCGCCACACATTATTACCCTACTATGCGCCGTTTTTGAGGATGAGCCAGGTCGAACACGCTCGGACGCTGATGACCGCTGATGGGAAAGGCTTGATGTTGAAGCTGGGCGTCAACGCGAGCCGTATTGGATTCGCCTCCCGAGTGCGGTTATGCCCAGAATGTATCGCACAAGATCAGGCTCAACGGGGAGTCGCTTACTGGCACAGGGTCCACATGCTTCCAGGCGTGCTGGTATGTCCGCATCACGGTACGTCACTCAGGATCCTTGATCCTCGCTGGTCCAGCCGCAGCTCTCGACAACTCAATCTGCCCAATGATGAGAATGTGCAAGCACACACAGTACTTCTCGACACCCCGTTGCGGTGCATGCCACCGCTTCACGAAATAGCGTTGCGCTCACTTCAGGTCCTCGAGTCTGACGTCACTGCTTTGTCGGCGGAGGCGGTGCGCTTCACGCTTTTACACAGGGCAACGCAGCTCAACCTTGCTTCTGATAACCATCGCTTGCACCTGCACATGCTGGCGCAGCACATGGCCGATTTTTTTGCTGCACTCCCGCGAGAATGGGAGTTTTCTATACTCGGAGATGTTCGTGCAGGTACACCCGCCTCATGGGTCACGAAGCTGCTTCGTACGCCTATAACCTCTCACCATCCGCTCAAATACATTTTATTGGCCGGTGCTCTGGGCGTTGAAATGGTGAGCTTGCTTCATGGTCAATGCCCAGTGAAAGAGGCGGTGGCATGTGATCCGAAAGCTCACATTCGGCTTCACGCGCGCCTTTCTCCGGTGATGCCTGGTGAAGGCCTGGACTGTTCGTCAGCCGCTGTGTGGCAACATGCTCTTGAAGGAGCTGATGCCAAAAAGATCGCTGCCGTTCTAGGCGTTTCATCAGCGTATGTCTATCGTCACATCAGAAATGTACCCGGCGGGCAAGATGCTTGGAGGGAGGCACGATTTCACACTGAGCTATGCGCAAGACGCGCGGCTTTCGAGGCTGATTATCGATTTTACAAAGCACATGCATGCAGGGGGTATGCGTGGCTGTATCGCCACGATAAGCAGTGGCTTTCGGAGTCAACTGCAAACCCAAGCCCCCATCGTACGCCTCGTCTAAATAGCACCGAAATGTTCGCTGCCCTCGATGCGAGACTGGCCGGCGAAGTCCGTCAGTGTGCCGACGCGCTTTATGCTCTTGCGGGTAAGCCTGTCCGCATTTCGCGTACCAGGATAGGTCGGGAGCTTCATGTTCTTTCTCGCTTCGAAAAGCAGCTTTGCAAGCTTCCTCTGTGTGCAGCAATGCTCGAAAAAGTATGTGAACCAATCGAAGGCTTTCACGATAGGCGTCTGCGATGGGCTAGACGCCAATTGCTCTCAGAGGGCAAGGCTGTATCACGTTCTTCGCTCTACAGGGTCGCGAGCATTCGACCCATGCTGTAATCCAGCTGGGCATTCCCCCTCCATCTAAAAAGTTCTAAATCAATTCACCATAAACCCATTATTTTTCTGTTAATGAAAAAATTCCCCTCCAGAATAGGTCCGGCATACGCTGGATCATCACGATCAGCATGTAAACGTACTAACCCGCGATCAACGGAAATAGTTTTGCAACCGGCATGGGCTGACCTACGCGGGTTTATCGATACGTGTTTTGTATTCGAGGAATACGGGCGCGGCAGGATTTAGATGAATTCACTACGATTCAAAGTTGAGCGGCTTGTCATTTCAAATCCAGACCGGATGCAGAATTTTAGGGGTTGCATATATACTGCCCCCGGATGCACATTCTCTTCGAGCCCTACCTTTAATCGGTAAATGATGTCTGATCTATTATTTTTCCCCGTTTCGATGCCGGATGAAATGCTTTACTCTCGTGTCACCCGATATCACTATCTGTCAGGTAACAGAACCGCGACGGAAACCTATCGCGATTTGTTCGCATCGAAACCCTTTTGCATCGGTGGCATCGTACCCAAGCAGATCGAGAGGCTCGCGCACAGGCTGCCGGGGCAATCGGAGAGCAATCTCGCAGAGTTGATCAGAAGCAATACTACTTTTCCTGCTTACCGACCGTTTCTTGGGGTTAAGCAGGGGCCAGAGAACGACGTAGGGCCACTGGGTTATGACGGGGTGGTACGGGTGCCCCGCAGAGAAGAGTCCACCCATGGCAAGGCTAAGCTTTGTCCTACCTGCGTTCAGGAAGATTTGATTGAGCGGGGTTTTGCCTACTGGCATCGATCTCACCAGATACCCGGTGTTGCCGTCTGTTGGCGTCATGGCGACGCATTGATCCATGCCTGCCCCGAGTGCTCTCGCCCGTTCTACCGTAAATTGAAGCTGCTTCCCAATCTGACTGAGCCATGCGCATGCGGCTGGAGCCCGTTAAACAGCGCAGCAATACACAAGGGGTCAAAGATGGAACAGAAAGTCGCTCTGTTCGCACACGATATCCTGCAACGCAATATCCCTCCGATAGGCAGTACGGTATTAAGTTCGTGCTACGTCCGCCAATGCAAGAAACGCGGATTCATTTTCGGAAAAAATGCGGGTATCGCAAAACTATTCGACAGCATCCAAAGCGCTTACGGCGATGAGCTTTTGGCGCAGATTGATCCAGCCTACAACACCGGAAAGCATGAGCAATGGATCCGGCTCAAATCAGATAAAGGTCAGCTAAATATGCCGCTCGCGCGGCATTTGATCATTGCTCTTCATTTGTTTTCCAGTGCAGATGGCTTTGAAGAGGCTCTGAAGAATGAGTCTATTCTGCTGAGTGCCGCTGTTTCTCCGCGAGCGCCCAAAGTCGAAGAATCGCGTCTTAGTCAAAAAACTAAATATCGCCAAAAAATCGAGTTGCTTTTAGCGCTACGTACCGATGCCAATATCGAGTACCTCTGGAAGAAGGCGTACAAACCTACGCAATGGATTCTAGAAAATGATAACGCATGGTTAATGGCAAAACTCCATGCCCCTAAAAAAGCTACAGTTAAGGTCGAAAAGTCCGTCGACTCAAGAGACGACGCCTATGCAGCCCTTATCGAAGCGGGCGTAGATGAGCTGTATAAAGTTACGAAAGATCCGAAGAGAGTGAACATTCGGAATTTGCAATCGCTGCTCCCAGGTTCGTTACCTCATGAGCTGGATCTACGCAAGCAGAGGTTCCCTCTTACTTATCAACAGATCAAGATTCATCAGGAGTCAGTATGGCATTTTCGTCTAAGAACTTTGGTGTGGACTGTCTCTGAACTCATCAGGATGAAGCTCCCCGTGAATTACTCGACGGTAAGATTGACCTCAGCGGTATCAAGCAAGGTTTTCCTGGTTTTTTGCAGTTTCTTCGAGTGGGATCTGGAAAGCCTGGCAAGAACCGGGGTCGACGCGGAGGCCCTGCTCAGGTCTACCGGCGTATCGAGGAATTGGGAGGGACCACCGGTTCAAATAAGCTTTTGAGGGCATCTTTGTTCCGTCAGCGTCTGCCAACCTTTGGTGTTAACAAAAATCCCATCTGGCTTGAAAGCGTAAATGCGGGGTAGCGTCCACCTTTCACATTAGTAACCTTCGCGGCAGCTTTCTGAAAGCTTTCACTTGTTACTCTTTAACTCAGTAAATTGAGCTTTAGGAGAAAATCATGAAAGCAATGACAGCAGTGAAAGCGTTTTGCGCCGCTTCGATTTTGACCTTATCTTCATTAGCCATGGCTGAAGGTGGCGGTGACCGCGTGTATGGTCGAATGATGCAAGAGAACCAACAAGCAATGGAGCAATATGCCTCAAGGAACGGCAAGACTCCTCCTGAAGTTGTTCATTATGAATATGGTATGAACCTCGATATCCACAAGGTCGTCAGTGTCACGCAAGCCAATAAAACCTGTGGGGTTGCCCCTTCGCGCATGACCTATGAAGACTCTACGGGCAAGCTTAACACCGTGGAATATAAGGTCATGGCCGACAACTGCCCCCATGGAAGCTAGACAATGAAATTATTTAAGAACTGCATAATTCTCCTTTGTCCGAAACTAGCTTACTGCTCGCTGACGTAGAAGTAATTTTCAGGAAAGCCTGAAGTTATCCATTTTATGAAATCATTCCGTCAGTCGAAGGGTTTCTAACGTGCAGTAAACAATTGCTCGACCACCTGATACATCCCGCCTCCTTGTTTTTCCTTTGGTTTGGGAGGTGGTTTAGGCGCCCTAGTGGCGCCTTTTTTACGTTCGAAATGAGCTATGTCCTCTGCACGGCCATGACCTTCACCATGCAGGAGTGAGATTAGAAGATCAGTTTTCGGGGTATTCAGCAACGACGTGGTCTGTGCCTGCCTTTGACAAGCCGATTACGTTATACGCGTCATGTTTCCCGTCCACTTCCATTCCTGGGGAGCCGGCCGGCATGCCTGGAACGGCAATCCCGAGCAGGTCATCACGTTTGCTCATCGCAATGATTTGCTCGGCGGGCACGTGACCTTCAACAAACTTTCCGTTGATGGTTGCTGTGTGACAGGACGAGAGCTCAGGAGAAATCCCGAGACCGCGCTTGATCGCGCTCATGTTGGTTTCCACGTGATCAACGACGGTAAAGCCGCTGGCTTCAAGGTGCTGGACCCATTTCTTGCAGCATCCGCAATTAGCGTCGCGATGTACATCGATCGTCAATGGCTCTGCTGCGTGACTGGCTGAACTGATGAACAGAGCCACGAGAGCAGCGAGACGAAGTGCCCGTCTGCGACGAAGAGAATTATTTCGCATGGGTATGTTCCTTCCCATCAGTATGTGTATGTGATTTGGGCTGTACGGTTGGAGTCGGGGCCGCGTCATCTGAAGCTTCCCTACCCTTATGATCGGCGTGGTCCGCAGGCTCCTTTGCAGACGGCGCTGCGGAGGGGCCATGGGCATGTGCCGTGTTTTTCTCGTCATCATTAGCGCGGACTTCCGCCCTTTGGTTGGCAGCACCTGCGCCACTTTGCCCCTGGGTCGTTCCATGTTGACCCTCATGGTTGTGCATCACGCTTTCGCCACCACCGTGTTGATGGCCACCGCTACTCGTGATCAGGGCTTTGTATTGCTCTGTATCAAGTGACGGAAGCTGCTGGAGAAATGCGACCATCCCCTATATGTACGGATCGGCCATGCTTTTGCCCCACGCGGGCATGCCGGTGGATTTGATGCCGTGCTTGATGATCCAAAAAGCTGCGGCTGGGTGCCCATCGACGCCCAGTTTTGAAAGGTTCGGAGGTGCGGGGTAAAGGCTGTTACTCAGTTCGGTGCCTGTAAGGCCCGGAGCCAAATGGCAACCGACACACATCGAGTTGTAGTTGCCAGCACCTTCACGGATGAGGGCTTCTTGGCTCAGGTCGGGGACCTGAATGTCGCGCGAGCGCACTTCGATCGAGCGATCCCGAGCAATAGAAAGTAGCGCGTAGACAGGGGCAGAGTGGGGATCATCCGCCCCGACATTGATCACGCCGAAATATACCACGCCGGCAGCCGCTGCTACGGTGGCCAGACCAGCAGCTATCAGTGCCTTCAGTGTAATCTTCATGCCCGGTTCTCAGAACCACATCCGGATACCGGCGACAAAGCGTGCCTCGCTGGCATCTTCACCTTCCTCACGTGCAAAGTCTGCCGTATTGCCATAGGAACGGCTCCAACTCACCCCGATATAAGGGGCAAATTGGCGGACAATCTCATAACGCAATCGGAGCCCCACTTCGGTGTTGGCTAATCCGGACCCTATGCCGCGCTGAGGGTCATTCTTCCCATAAAAATTGACCTCGGCCGTCGGCTGCAAGATCAATCGATTCGTCAGCAGAATGTCGTAATCGCCTTCCAGTCGAGCAGCCGATTGACCGTTCTCACCGATGTAGGCAGTCGCTTCGGCCTCGAAGTTGTAGAGGGCCATGCCCTGAATGCCGAGTGCGGCCCAGGTTTGAGGAGACCCTGGTTTGAAATCCTGTCGTACACCGGTGACGACGTCCCACCACGGTCCGATGGAGTGCCCCCAGAGCGCGGATAATTCAGCACTTTCCGTCACGCCATTGGTACGTTCGCCTTCCGAGCGCAACCACAGTCGATCAATGTCACCGCCGATCCATCCTTTCGCATCCCAAGCCAACGCACTACCGTTGTCAGCATCCTGGTATTCAAACTTATCCAGCAGCATGAAAGAGTTGATTGTTTTGTCGTGGACACCATGACCAGCGACATCTGGAAAGGCGGCTGCACGGTCAGCATCGGTAAGTACGGGGACAGGGGTTCGACTGGTTGTCGTCGTCCCTTCATCCATACTTTCCATGCCGGTCATTTGACCGTCGTCCATTTTCATCTTGCTGTGGTCCATAGCCCCCATGTTGCTATGGTCCATCGCTCCCATGGAGCCATGGTTCATCTTCGAGTGATCCATCTCTTCAGCGGCGTGAGCCACGGCAAAGAAGACAGGACTCGTAGAAACTGCCAATACCATCAACGTTGGGCGTAAAAAATTCTTGGTCATGATCTCAATCCGCCTTCTTGTTTTCATGGTCATGATCCATCGACTCATGGCGCATCTTGGTATGAGGTATCGTCGCGTGATTCGGCGTTGCCTCGTTTGACGTGGTCGCAGTCTTGTTCGGCGCATCCGCAGAAGTAGCAGGTGAAGGATCACCACGTTCTTCGACTGCCAATGCTACGCAGGAGAATCCACCCATCAGGCCAAAAGCAAAGAGGCAACCGATCAGCGATTTACGATTTAGGTGTGTGCTCACAGATCGTCTCCTTTACTCATCAACCCGTACTTCACGGAACATGCCCATTTCCATATGGAAAAGCAGGTGGCAGTGATAGGCCCAGCGACCTAAAGCATCGGCGGTTACTCGATAGCTGCGCTTGGTACCCGGTGGCATGTCGATTGTGTGCTTACGTACCATGAACTTGCCGTTTTCATCTTCAAGGTCGCTCCACATTCCATGAAGGTGGATGGGGTGCGTCATCATGGTGTCGTTTACCAAGGTGATGCGAAGACGCTCCCCGTACTTGAGACGAAGGGGCTCAGCATCAGAAAATTTGATGCCGTTGAAGGACCAGGAAAACTTTTCCATGTGACCGGTCAGATGCAGCTCAATGGTGCGATTGGGCTCTCGGCCATCAGGGTCCTGGAAAGTGCTCTTCAGATCTGAGTAAGTGAGCACCCGTCGACCGTTGTTCCGCAAACCGATACCTGGATCGTTCAGTTTTGGCGTTGGGTTCATGGCCTGCATGTCAACCAACGGGTTGTTGGTTTCGGACGCTGGGTGAGATTGCATCTCGCCTCCCATACCGCCCATCCCTGCCATCTGGCTGTGGTCCATGCCGGCCATGTCGGACATGTCGCCTTTGTCCATCCCCGCCATCTTGCTGTGGTCCATGCCGGCCATGTTGGACATGTCACCTTTGTCCATACCTGCCATCTTGCTATGGTCCATGCCGGCCATGTTGGTCATGTCACCACTGCCCATGCCGGTCATCCCGGTCATGTCACCTTGGTCCATTCCCTGCATCTTGCTGTGATCCATGCCAGCCATACCTGACATGTCACCCTGTTTCATATCGCCGCCGCCCATGCCAGCCATGCTGCCATGGTCCATGCCAGCCATACCGCCCATGCCCATGTCATCCATGGTCAACAGCGGACGCGGATCGATCGCCGGTACCGGTGCTTTCAGTCCTTCACGAACTGCCAAGGTCCCCCGCGCATAGCCGGTTCTATCCATGGACTGGGCAAAGATTGTGTAAGCCTCCTCGGTGGCAGGCTCAACAATCACATCATAGGTTTCTGCCACGGCGATTCGGAATTCATCGACACTGACTGGTTGGACATATTGGCCGTCGGCCGCCACCACGGTCATTTTCAAACCAGGAATGCGAACATCGAAATAGCTCATCGCTGAGCCATTGATAAAGCGCAGGCGTAGCTTCTCGCCAGGCTTAAAAATACCGGTCCAGTTGCCGTTCGGCGCTTGGCCATTCATGAGGTAGGTGTAAGTATCCCCGCTGACGTCTGCCAGATCAGTTGGGTTCATTTTCATTTCGGCCCACATTTTCCGGTCGGCGACGGCAGCAGACCAACCTTGCTTGCTGACGTCGTCGATGAAGTCGCCCACGGTACGTTTGTGGTGGTTGTAGTAGTCCGATTGTTTCTTGAGTTTGGCCATGACGCGCCCAGGATCCTCATCGGTCCAGTCAGTCAGCATCACCACATAGTCGCGATTGTATTGAAACGGCTCAGGCTCTTTCGAATCGATGACTATTGGCCCGTAAACACCTGCCTGCTCTTGCAACCCAGAATGGCTGTGGTACCAGTACGTGCCGTTTTGATGCACCTTGAACTTGTATTCGTACATGCCGTCGGGCGCGATGCCGTGGAAGCTCAAACCCGGTACGCCATCCATGTTGGCAGGCAAAATAATGCCGTGCCAGTGGATGGAGGTGTCTTGATCCAGACGGTTCTTCACGCGCAGAGTGACCGTCTCCCCTTCGCGCCAACGCAGCAAAGGCCCCGGCAACGAGCCATTGATGGTCATGGCTGTGCGCGGCGAGCCAGTGATGTTTACCGGCGTTTCACCAATAAACAGATCAAATTCGTTGCCGGTGAGGACGCTCGGCAGGCCGGGACTGGTCACTGCCCATACAGGAGTGCGCCACAGACCAAGGCCACCAAGGATGCCGCCGGCGGCCAGGCCTTTAACGAATGTCCGTCTAGAGGTTTTGGAATGCATGCCGTTTATTTCCAATCAGTCAAAAGGGAGCCGTTCAAATCAACCCGTGAGTTGGCAAGATGAGCTTCGCGTACCGAAAAAAAGACGAATTTTTCATTGCAAGCGAGCTCAGAAATTGCCACATCTAAACCACCTTCGTGATTACATTTCTGTCAGCTTGGCCACGTGCCTGATCGTTCAGCAGTTTTTATGGTCCATCGCTTTGGCTTTGCTTTCAGCGACAGGCGGTTGAGCGCTCTGCGTTTGAGCTACCTGGTACGATTCCATCGAATTCGTCCTGGCCACTTCCATACGTGCGAAAGTCCGGTCACCACCGCCTTCAGCCATGGCCAGAGTGGAAACAGTCAGCGCTGCGACGACGAACAAGGTTTTGATGGTGTTCATATGGGCTACCTCAGATGTGTGAAAATATCCCCTCTGAATCACATCATGGATTGGACTCTTTGGGGGTGAGCAAAAGACTCAGTTGGACTATAAGAGACACCCCCTGTCAGGAAGCTTAGGCCAATATTACAGTTGTGTCAGTTTGGAATATTTTTCTTGAAGTACACGCTATTTAATACGTATGGTCTCCATCTTTTCGCATTGCGCGACTTTTATTGAATATAAGATTGAAGTGTAATCATTGCTTTGGGTTCCATTAATTCTCACGGAGGCGATGTTCTAGGTCTCTGCATTAAAATTAATAGGAGACTTGAATGCTCTGCTGCAACAGCTGGGTGTTCAATGATCAAAGAAGATAGTAATGCCACCGAGGGTGATTAATTGTGAGTATTAATTTTGAGAAAGCATTAGGCTCCGCAGAAAGAGCGTTAGTTTATCGTGGCCAAAGAGCTGAGATCTTAAGTAACAATATCGCGAACGCTGACACTCCGAACTTCAAAGCCCAAGACTTGGATTTTTCTACTGTGCTCGCCAGCCAAACCAAAGAACCTGCTACCACTGCGTTTTCTTTGAAAACAACAAACGCAAAGCATTTTCTTAAGAAAGAATCGGCGGTGGCTATATACGGGCGCGACTTGCTTTACAGCACGCCGGCTCAGCCTGCCTTGGACCAAAATACTGTCGATCAGCAGGTCGAGGTCGCGAAATACACGGAAAACGCGATACGTTTCGATGCCGCTTTTACTCGGCTAAATGGAGCATTCAAGGGTTTGCTCAAAGCTCTGCGCGGTGACTAGCAGCATAGGCGCATGCGAGCCAACTTTGGCCGATACAGCGGCTCAGGTACTTTCGGATTCAAAGGTATTCACCATCAGACGACGCTCTACTCAGGAGCAGGCGTCTCCATTCAATGGCTGATCTTGGAAGGAAAACCAACAGCCTCCACAGCTTTACGGAGCTGTTCAGCGTTTTCGCTACTTTCAACACTCACCTTACCGGTTGATCGATCGACGGAGACCGTAGCGTTGTCGTCCAGTGCCTGGATCGCTCTGGTGATTTTGCCGACGCAGCTGCCGCAACCAATGCCTGATACATCTAAGGATGGTCTGAAGTAGTTGTGTATTTCTGGCTGACTTCAGCCCCTGCCGATTTTAAAAGCGGCAAATCGATCAAAAACGCTCAGATCACCCGCTTATTTCTGTGTTTTTAGCCGCCGCGAGCACCTC